>JAURAE010000041.1 GCA_030829675.1 Schleiferiaceae bacterium | reverse complement strand
GAAGAGGTTGTTCGCATTCCAGCTGAGGTATGGCTGAAGAATGAGGATGAGTTTACCAAATGGTTCAACTTCACACAACCGGTTGTTCAAATTACGCTGGATCCATTCTTGGAAATGGCGGATACGGATCGTTCGGACAACTACTGGCCAGCGCTCCAAGAGCCCAATAAGTTTGATGTGTATTCTCGCGGAGCCACAAGTCGTTGGGACCGCAACGGTCGCTCAAACCCTATGCGCGAAGCACGCGCTACCGAGGGTAGATAAGCGAAGAAAAACAGTGTAAGATCTAAAACCCCCTGAATTGCTCAGGGGGTTTTTTGTTTAACAAAGTCTTACCATTTCTCGGATACTGTGTGATTATAGACCGGCGTTCTATGGCTAATTAATTAACCACTATGAAGTTTACCGAGAAACCCATGTTCAAGATGCTAGCCATTGGAGTGCTGGCCTTGTTGCTACTCATCCCCGCGGGATTGATTCAGAATCTCATTCGCGAGCGGGAATTCACCCAAGATTCAGCCATTGCTGAAATGACCAGTGTTTGGGGCGGCGAGCAAATGCTCGTAGGTCCTTACCTCACTGTACCCTTTGACGATCCTTATACGGTGACCAATTCCGACGGCAGCGAAGAGATCAGTTATGCGCGAAAGTACCTTTATATTCTTCCCGAAAACCTGGTGGGCAATGCGGAGGTATTGCCGGAAACCCGTACGCTGGGAATCTATGAGGCCATCGTTTATAAGAGCGATATTGCGATCAACGGTTCCTTCGTTTTGCCGGATTGGGAAAAGGTCGGGGTGTTGCCACAGCACATTGCCTGGGAGAAGGTGACCGTGAACATAGGTATCTCTGATTTACGAGGGGTAGAAGGAGCCTTCGATTTTAATTGGAATGAAGAACCTCTGGCCATGAGCTCCGGACTGGTGACCAATGATATATACAGCTCCGGCATCCACACCAGCGTAGATTTGAAAGCAGCGACGGAATACAATTTCTCTTTTTCGACCGGATTGCGAGGCAGTAGAAGGCTGTCGGTAGTGCCACTGGGTAAGCAGAGCGCTTTCAGTATGGAATCCCCTTGGACCGAACCAAATTTTGAGGGGAGTTTCGCTACTCAGCAATACGAATCTGATGAAGAGGGTTTCACGGCCCATTGGGAGGTCAGCCATTTGAATAGGAATTATCCTCAGAGTTGGATAGGCCGTCAATATGCGCCTACGTCCGATTATTTCGGAACCGAATTTGTGCGCACCGTAGATAGCTATAGCAAGACGAATAGGGTAGCGAAATACGCCATCCTCATCATTGCATTGACCTTCATGGTCTTCTATTTCTCAGAGTTGATCAAGGGCTCTAAAGTCAATGCCTTGCAATATGTATTGGTTGGATTGGCGTTGGTGCTCTTCTACACGCTGCTGCTGTCTTTTAGCGAACACATTGGTTTTAATGCGGCATATGCGGTGGCGGCGTTGATGACCATCGCCATGGAATTTTTGTATTCGAAAAGTGTCTTGGGCAGCGCTAAACTCGCAGCATATGTTGCAGGAGTCTTGGCCTTGCTGTATTCGTTCATTTTTGTGTTGATCCAATTAAAGGATTTCGCACTCCTCGCCGGTAGTTTAGGGTTGTTTGTGATCCTCGGTGTGATCATGTATATCTCGCGGCAAATCCGCTGGGAGGAATAACAAAAAAGGCGCCCATCGGGCGCCTTTTTTTATAATGCTTTGGAGCTTAGTTCATGACCATGTCCAAATATTGACTCAATCTGTTTTTGAGGTTTTTGCGCTCCACGATAAAATCTAGGAATCCGTGCTCCAACAAGAACTCAGAAGTTTGGAAGCCTTCTGGCAAGTCTTTACCAATAGTTTCCTTGACTACGCGAGGTCCAGCAAACCCGATCAAAGCACCCGGTTCTGCGATGTTGATATCACCTAGCATGGCGTAAGAAGCCGTCACACCACCCGTTGTTGGATCTGTAAGGAAAGAGATGTACGGGATTTTCTTATCGTCCAGTAGGGCGATTTTAGCTGAGGTCTTGGCCATCTGCATCAAAGAAAATGCCGCTTCCATCATACGTGCACCACCTGATTTCGAAATCATGATAAACGGCGCACCGGTCTTGAGGCTTTGATCCATGGCGCGTGAGATTTTCTCTCCCACTACGGAGCCCATAGAGCCGCCGATGAAGTTGAAGTTCATACAAGCGACTACCACTTCACGGCCGTTCATCATTCCATATCCGGTGGTGATGGCGTCCTTCAGTCCTGATTTCTTTTGGCCTGCCTTCAAGCGATCGGTGTAGGGCTTGGTGTCCTCGAATTTAAGAGGGTCCTTGCTTTGCATGTTGGCGTCCAATTCTGTGAATGCCCCGTCGTCAAACAGTATTTCGAAGTACTCTTTCGCGTTGATGCGGTCGTGGTGTCCACAATTGCCGCACGTCCAGAGCGTTGCTTTGTGATCTTCTACACTTACGATGACCTTACATTTTGGACACTTGTGCCATAGGCCATCTGGGGTTTCCTTTTTGTCCTTGGTCTCGGTAGTAATTCCCTCTTTTGTTCTCTTAAACCAACCCATGTAAGTTGAAATATTTAAGTTTCAGTTTGCTAATGTAGATAAAAAGGGCACTCCTTCCGCAGGAGTGCCCTTTGAGTTTATCGGAAAATCCCTCGCTTATGCGATGGTGATTTCGTCGTTCAAGTATACATCTTGTACCGCGTGAAGTAGTGCGATACCGTCTTTATATTCCTTCTGGAATGCCTTGCGACCTAGGATCAAACCTTGACCACCTGCACGCTTGTTGATCACGGCAGTGGCTACTGCTTCGCTCAAGTCGTTTGCGTCGTTTCCGGTAGAAGCACCACCAGAGTTGATCACACCGATACGGCCGTTGTAGCTGTTCAATACTTGGTAACGAGTCAAATCAATAGGGTTATCAGTAGTCAATTCAGAGTACACTTTAGGGTGTGTCTTACCGTGACCTGTTGCGTTGTAACCGCCATTGTTCTCAGGCAATTTTTGTTTGATGATATCCGCTTGGATGGTTACACCCAAGTGAATTGCTTGTGAGCTCAAATCTGCAGAAGTGTGGTAGTCCACGCCGTCCACTTTGAACGCGTCGTTACGAGTGTAACACCATAGAATGGTGGCCATACCTAGTTCGTGCGCTCTTTCGAAAGCCATTGCTACTTGCTCAATCATTTCACGTGATTGTGGGTGACCGAAGTAGATAGTAGCACCTACTGCACAAGCACCCAAGTTCCAAGCCTCGTCTACTGAACCGTAAGGGCTCTGGTAGAAAGTATTTGGCGCACTCAAGAATTCGTTGTGGTTGATTTTTACCACGAAAGGAATCTTGTGCGCCCACTTGCGAGCTACAGTGGCCAATACACCGTAGGTAGAAGCTACCGCGTTACAACCTGCGTCAACCGCCATCTTTACGATGTTCTCAGGATCGAAGAACATTGGGTTAGGTGCGAAAGAAGCACCAGCACTGTGCTCGATACCTTGGTCAATAGGTAGGATGCTCAAGTATCCCGTGTTTGCCAAACGACCTGTGCCGTACAAACGCTGTAGTGAGTTCATCACTTGGATACTGCGGTTAGATTCTGTGAAAGATTCCGTGACAAAGTTGCCTGATGGAAGGATCGCCAAAGAATCTTTGGTGATTGCAGTTGAGGTGTGGTTTAACAACGTATCTGCTTGGTCTCCTAGCAACTCTCTAATTTTGTCAATGGACATCATAGTTATAGGTGTTTAATTGTGCGGGCTAAAATAGGCCAAAAATGCACAACAATAAACCCCAGTTCTAGAAAGGATATCCTATGCCTAATGTTAGGTTAAAATCGTGCCATTTCGGGTCTTGAATTACCCAGTTTGATCGGTCTACAGCCCCCGGATGATGCATCTTCAGGGCGATATCGGCACGCATGATGAAAAATTCCAAATCGTATCGGAACCCTATACCTGTATTCAGGCCCAATTGTTTGTAGAAGGTGTTCCATCCGAAAGTGCCTTTGGAAATAGCGGCTAATTGGTCCGCGGTTAAATCATTTCCGTAAGACCGGTTGTAGAGCCACATGTTCCCTGCATCCAAGAATACCGCTCCTTTCCAAGCGTCGTGCATGGTGAATCTGTATTCGGCATTGGCGACGAATTTGATGGGGGCGGCAGCGAAATATCCGCTGGTGCGCAAAAGCTCCTCTGAAGTAGCACCCGGTCCAAAATGGTAGGCGGTCCAGCCACGCATGTCGTTCGCTCCGCCCATGAAAAAGGACTTTTCAAACGGCATGAAGCTTTGGTCGGGGCTCCAGTGTTGGGACAGGCCTAGGAACGTTCTGAAGGCGATCTCGCGCTGGTGTACCAAGGGCTGGTATAGGCGGAAGTCCACGGAGCCTTTGGCGAAGGGCATCAATGGCACGCCGCTGATGGAGCTTAGTCCCATGCTGCGCCACAGGTGTCCGCCTGTTTCGAGATCTAAGGCGGTGAAGTACCTCGTGTTGCCTTGGGTCCAAGTTTTGTTCATCCTGTAGCCGCTCTGTGCGAAAACCAAATCTTGGAAACCGTTGAAAAGGAAGGGGGCGAGGGTGCTGTCGGAGTTGAAGTCAATCTGTACAAATGAGAATCGCCATGGGCTTAGGGTATGCTGCGCGCCGTTGACTTTCCAGCGGTACTCAAGGTAGGAGCTCAGTACATTTCGATTGAATTCGTCTACGCGGAATTGGAAAGAGGATTTGAGTCCAATTTCTGTACGGGGTTGCCAGTACTTAGATTTTGCGGGGAGCAATGCGGTGGGTAAAAGAAACTTTGGAAAGCGCAAACTTCCGGATGCGTTGAGTTCGCGGGCATCTAATAACCAAGTGGTGTTGGTGGAGTTGCGTTGTTCGGTCACCGAGCCTCCGAGGCTGAGGCGGAGTACTTCACCTCCTTTGAACAGGTTGCGGTTGTCCCAGCTGAATTGGCCTCCTAGACCTATGCTTCCATTATTGCCCAAGCCTTCTATACCTGCACTGACAGAGCGCTTCGATAGGGGCGTGAGTTTTAGGTTGGCCATGAGGTCGTCGCCGGATTCGACAATGTCGATCTCCACGCTTTTGAAGACGCCGAGGGCAACGAGGTTCTTATACGTTTCTTTAATGGCGCTGCTGTTGTAGCGGTCGCCGGCAGATAAGAAGATCTGTTGGTCGATAAACTCGGGGCGGAACTTTAGGCCGTTTTGTACCACATCGATTCCGTGCGAGGTGCGGGTGCTGTCCGTAATTACCGCGGTGGTACCGTAATCATAAGTGGGCTGCGCTCGTATGCTTGTGAGCGTTCGGCGACGTACATCACCTCCAAAACTGTAGGGGTCGACCACGCCGATGAGGTGAACGTCGTTGGGGCCGTGAGTGGTATCCACTTCGAAATAGACCCAGCCTAGTTGGGCTTTGTAGTATCCGTTGTTTTTAAGAAAGTTCGTCAGGTCGAGCTGGGCTTGTTCGATCTCCTCAGCAACCACGCCGTCTCCAGCAGCAAAAGGAGCTGGATAATGGGCCAGGGCAGAGTCGATGAAGCGGTTCGTAGAATGAAGCTCAAAGGAACCGAGGGTGTGCTTTGGCCCTGTATTGACCTCGTAATAGGCCTTGGCCTTGCGGCCTTTCACTTTTTCGTAGCTCGTGACTTCGGCATTGAAATAGCCAAGGTTGAAATAATGTATGCCCAATTGTGCCGCACTCTGTACCCGTGATAAAGAGTCGAGGTAGACCGG
The DNA here is from genome assembly GCA_030829675.1 of Schleiferiaceae bacterium. Taxonomy (GTDB): domain Bacteria; phylum Bacteroidota; class Bacteroidia; order Flavobacteriales; family Schleiferiaceae; genus UBA10364. The sequence goes on along the minus strand of JAURAE010000041.1, from coordinate 4,696 downwards.
GGGTTCACCAATGGTCATGAGCCATTTTCCCATGCCGGTATTGGGGATTTTTCCCCCGGCCCCGTACATGCTCAAAAAGAGGCGCACCCCTGCCCAGCCTTTGTTGGGACGCTGACGCAGGATGTCGTAATCATCGTCGCTTTGGCTGGCCTTGCCGTTGATAGTGATGTTGTTTTCAATCAGCAGAGGCTCCGTGTGGCTTGCTTGCTGCAGGCCGGAACAAGAGGAAAAGGCGAGCAGCAAAACCGCTGCACGAGAAAAGGAATGTATTTTAGCTCGAAATTCAATCACTGTGCTCACCAAAAATCAGGAAAAACTCATCCGAAGCCTTTCCGTTCGAAAGAACCGAAAAAAGACCGGGCTATTCGTCGCTGAGGGAATGAAGTTAGTCACAGATTTCCTCAACAGTGGCCTTGTTGCGGAGAATATTTTCGTGGTGGACAGTGCCGATGCTCAAGAGATCACTGGACCCGTCGAGTGGATTAGCGAGGCTGAAATGAAGCGCATTACGTTTTTGGAGACGCCGTCGCCGGTGCTGGCGGTGTTTGAAGTGCCGCAGGCTGAGGAGCTGGACTGGGCGGGCATGGTGCTTGTGCTGGATCGCTTGCAGGACCCTGGTAATGTGGGTACGCTGTTGCGTACGGCGTTGTGGTACAGCATTACGAATGTAGTGGCATTGACCGGTACGGCGGACTGTTGGTCGCCAAAGGTGGTGCAGAGCAGCATGAGTGCTTTGGCGCACGTGAAGGTGCACGCGATGGACGAAGACGAGTTTTTAAGTGCGCTAAAGGAGGCCGGGGCCCAATTAGTTATTGCGGACATGGCTGGAACGCCTGCGCGCGGATTTAATTGGACTCAAAAAACAGCTCTAGTGCTGGGCAATGAAGGACAAGGCGTGTCCCCTGTGCTGAAAGAGATGCGTGATGCGACCATTACCCTGCCCGGGGACGCGAGTAAGATGGAAAGTCTGAATGTGGCTGTGAGTGGCGCTACGTTGCTTTACGAGTACGCTGTTTCGCAAGTCTAGCCTTGTATTGAAGGTTCAATAGCACCCCGCCAATGACCATGGCGATTCCCAAAAACATCGTGCCGTTCGGGACGAAATCGAAGAGAAGAATGTCCCAGGTGAGGGCGAAGATGACCCCAATGTATTTTAGGGGAGCGACGGTATTTACCTCGGAGGTTTGGTACGATTTGGTCATGTAGACTTGGGCGAATTGGGTTAAAACTCCAACCGCGATGAGGAGCAGCCATTCGATGCCTACGGGGGTGGTCCAATGAAACAAGCTGAAACCAATCATCACAGGAGTGGCCACAAGCGGGAAGTACATGACCACGACCAGAGGGGCCTCGTCTTTGAGTTTGCGGATGGCGTTATAGGCCAAGCCTGAGAATATGCTGGAAACAACCCCAAGCATGAGCAGGTCCGTTGGGATTTGGGCACTGGACCCCTTGACGATAACGATGCCGGCGAAGGACAGGACGAAGAATCCCCATTGTGCCCATCGCGTTTTTTCCCCGAGCAGGAATCCCGCAATAAAGGCGGTGAAGAAGGGGCTGAGGTATTGGATGGTCACGGCAGCACTCAGCGGCATCTTCTGAATGGTGTAGAAGAAGATAGTCAGGGCCGTTGTACCTGCAATGCCGCGGATTAACAACCATTTCTTATCGTTTCCCCACGGGTTGATTTTTCGCCTGCGCAGCAGCACATAACTGATCAATAGAGTAATGATGGATCGAAACAGGACCAATTCCGTTGCCGGGATATTGGGCAAGAATTTGATCATGAGGTTGACCCCGGCGAAGCAGCCGACAGAAATCAACATGTACTGTACGCCCTTCTGCACTATTCGAAGGTGAAGTTGATGAGAACGGCGCGGTTGCGAATGCCATCCAGGGCGCTGACCTGTGGGGTGCCGTCTTGCACCAACAAGTTTGTCAACCCCCAAGATGCGCGGATCTGAGGTGAGAATTTGAAGTATTCAAAGTAGAAATCCGTGCCGAATCCTATCTCATAATCCGCAGTGTGGCGCTGCAGTTTGAACAAGTTATCGTCCACGACCTTGGCTTTGGACGCGAGGTCATTGGCGTAGCGAACGCCGCCCATGAGGTACAGGCGGTAGTTGTCGATGCGGACGCTTTTGAATTTGAGGTGCAGGGGAAATTGGACGTACGAACTCTCAATCTGGCGGCTGATGGTTTTGCGCTCATTGGTGAACGGGTCGTTCATGTCAAAGTGCAGATTGCGCACTGTGGCCGCAAAGCCTGGGGTAAAGCGCAAGTCGAAATGCTCGCTGAGTCGAAGGTTTGAAATGATATTGATGTTGTAGCCGGGCAAGGCCTCGCTGGTCACTCCATAGATGCCATCCACCTCGGTTAGGTTTTTGGTGTCCATGGTGAAGTTGTACCAATTCAGTCCGATATGGAACCCGAAGTGCAGCTCGTTTTTGTCGTACAAGGGTTGGTTTCGCAATCGGGCAAATTGGGCCGAGAGCGCCGAAGGCAACGCCAAGAACAATAAAAGGAGCTTTAGATTCTTCATGAGAAGGTAAACGCTGAAACGCCTATTTTCTTGCTTGATAGATGGTCGCGATGCCGAAAGTGACGGGCTGTGTTTTTACTGGATTTAAGCCTGCGTCCACCAATTCCTTTTCAAAAGCCGCTCCATAAGGAAAGGCTGCTACGCTCTCCGGAAGGTAGGTGTAGGCACGAGGATCCTTGGAAATCAGCTTGCCAATGGTGGGCAGCACAGCCTTGAAATAGAACCAGTACAGCTGCTTGAATGGGAAGTGCTTGGGGGTGCTGAATTCCAGTACGACCAATTGTCCTCCAGGTTTCAACACGCGCTTCATGTCGCGCAATCCGTTTTGCAAATTCTGGAAATTGCGCACGCCGAAGGCAACGGTGATGGCATCAAAAGTGTGGTCTGCGTAGGGCAGGTTCTCACTATCGCCGAGTTCCAAGACAATCTTCTTGTCCAAACCTTTTTTCTGCACTTTTCCGCGGCCCACTTCGAGCATGCCTTCGCTAATATCTGCGCCGGTAATGCTAGCGCCTGTTCCTTTTGCAAGGGCGATGGCTAAATCTGCCGTTCCGGTAGCCACATCCAGTACAAGCGACGGTTCGTCGGCAGCCACCATCTTCACCACTTTCGTACGCCAGCCCTTGTCGATGTTCAACGATAGGAGGTGGTTTAACAAATCATAGCGCTTGGAAATGTTGTTGAACATGTCCGCAACTTGCTCTTTTTTGTCCGATTTAGGGTCGTAAGGTTTAATGTTTTCTGCTCCCGCCATTTTTACTGAATTGATGCGCAAAGGTAGGCCATAGGACGTAACTTCGCAGGTATGAGTAGAAGAAGAGAAAAGTCATCGAATCCGGACGAGAAAAAACGGAAAATGTTGACCGCCAAAGATTTGGGACAGCTCCGTAAAATCATGGCCTATGTGAAGCCGCACGCCGGACTTTGGGCCCTTGGATTTTTCTTCCTCTTGATCACCATGGGCACCTCCTTGCTCTTCCCAAAACTCTTGGGAGGTCTGATGTCTTCTTCAGCGGATAATTTACGCAACAACATGCTTAAGATGATGGGGCTTCTGGCCGTTCAAGGTGTAGCGGGATTTTTTCGAGTAGTATTGTTTGTGATGGTCACGGAAAGAGCCTTAGCTGCCATACGTAGTGATCTCTACACACATTTGTTACATCTGCCTATGACGTTCTTCACCTCGAAACGAGTGGGGGAGCTGAACTCGCGAGTGGCTTCGGATACCGCACAAATTGGGGAAACCTTGACGACGACTTTGGCTGAATTCTTGCGTGGATTGAGTATGGTCATTGGGGGTATCGCCATTTTGGCCTTTACCTCTATCAAGTTGACATTGTTCATCGTGGGTGTGATTCCACCGCTCATTATTGTGACCTTTATTTTTGGCCGATTCATCCGTAAATACGCCAAGAAGGTGCAGGACGAAATCGCCGAAAGCAATACCATCGTGGAAGAGACCTTCGCGGGTATTCAGACGGTGAAGGCATTTGCGAACGAGGCGTGGGAGCGTTCTCGCTACCGCGAGCGCATTCAGAAGGTGGTCGGATTAGCCATTACTGGCGGTTATTACCGCGGCGCGTTTTCAAGCTTTATTACTTTCGGTTTGTTCGGAGCCATCGCCTTGGTCATTTGGTTTGGGGCAGGGATGGTGCACGAGGGAGAATTGGCCGCAGATAAACTCAATGAATTCATCTTATACGCCCTATTTATTGGCGGATCTATCGGCGGCCTGGCCTCTGTATATGCCCAATTGCAAAAGGCTGTTGGGGCGACCGAGACAATATTTTCGTTGATGGACGAGGAGCCGGAATTGGTCGGTGGAGAAGATGTTACCCCTGCGCAGGTGGAAGGCATTTCTTTCAAGGAGGTCCAATTCTCTTATCCCTCACGCCCAGACGTTCCCGTCATTCAGGGATTGAGCTTCGAGCTTCCAAAGGGGCAAACCCTCGCGCTCGTGGGCAAAAGTGGCTCAGGGAAATCTACGGTGGCTTCCCTCTTGATGCGCTTTTACCAAAGCCAAGGCGGACAGATCTCCTCAGGAGCCCAAACCGTAGATTCTTTTGATTTGCAGGCCTGGCGGAAGTCGTTGGCCCTCGTGCCTCAAGATGTGCTGCTTTTTGGCGGCAGCATACGAGAGAACATCACCTATGG
>JAURAE010000040.1 GCA_030829675.1 Schleiferiaceae bacterium | reverse complement strand
AAAGGATTCGATAGCTCCCATGCTCAGGCGAACTTGTTCGTAGATGTCCTCTGACAATTCTCGACCACTTTCGCTAAATACCCCGATGGTCACTTTTGTTGGGCCTAATTTGAATGAGGTCGTGTCCGGCTTTGCAAACATGATGGGGCAATCCAAGAGCTGGTGGTAATCCTTGGCATGGAAGTTTTGAGTATTGCCATAGGAATAGCCGTTCATAGCACTCAGCCCATAAAGCGTCGGACTCTTTTTGACCTCCAGGGTAATGGGCATTTCCTCGGCGCCGGTAAAGAAACCGAAGTATCCAGCAGCATTGATCAAGAAATTGCGTCCTTCTTGATTGTTCGTTCCGGCCGGTTCGAAAATCTTGTTTTTGCGCACCTTGGCGTCAAAGGAATCGTCCACCCAATATTCGATCTTTTTGGGTTTACCCTTGATCACATAAGTATTGCCATTCTTTTTCACTTTTAAGGATTTGCCTTCAGCGCCATAGGCTTTGAAGTCCTTGATGAATCGACCGTAGTCTAAGGTGGCGTAGGTGCCAGGGATGGTGGCAGGGAAGTTAAATTCTACCCCGGCGACATAATCGCCAAAGTTCATCTTTGTGGCATCCACTGTAACCTTAACTCTATCGTCCTCGACATTAATAAGATCTAGGGTGTAGCTGTGGTAGCCTGTTTTCTGGCCAAAGCTCAACAGTGGAAGTAAGAATAGGAGTAGGGTTTTGCGCGTGCTCATAGAATTTGCCTTTGCTCAAAAATACGCGAAAACCGGGCCAGAGTAGATAGGGCATAAAATAGAAAGCCCCGCGACAGTGTCGCGGGGCTAACCAACACTCTGAAACTATGATTAAGCCGCAGCTTCGTCTTTGCTGATTGCCAAAGAGTAAACTACGAGACCGAATCCAATTTTGTTCACCGCATCTGCGATGTTGTAGCAAAGGTTCAACAGGCCGTCATCAGCAGAGCCGATAGACATTCCGAATAGACCACCTTCAGTACCTAAAATGTAACCGATAGGGTAAATAGCCCAACCAATTACCACGAACTTAGCCAACATTGAGTTTGCCTTAGCTACTTTGCCACCTGCTGCATTCGCAAGTTTTGCAACGTCGCCAGCCATAACCAACCATACAATGTAGAAATAAGCAGCGCCAGAAAGTGCACCCCAAACCCATGATTGTGATTGGTCAGCGTAGAACGCTTCTCCAATGTAACCTAATACTAGCATCGCTACAGAAGCAAGGATAAGCTTCCAAAGGATTGCTGCTGTTCCACCCGCTTTCTTAGTGATCAAGTAGAATTCAACACACATCAATGGAACTGTTAAAGTCCAATCGACGTAGCGCAATACTACTGGACTACCGTGAACTGGGTAGTAATTTCTCATGTAGTAGTAGTGAACAGCAGCAATACCTGTGATCAATCCACTTACTAGTAGAGATGTTTTCCATTCATCAGAAACGCGGCTGCGCTCCATGAAGAAGAATACTGACGCGGCAAACATTGCCATATAGCCAGCGAAGAATGTGAACGTTACCGGATCATCGACCGGGAACTTCGCTATTTCTAGAAATAGTGACATGGTGTTAAAATATTAAAGGTTATAACTACCAATTAACGACACTTATTGGGGATTGTTCACGAGGTAGTTAAAAATAAGTATTAATACTCATAAATTACCCTAATTGTGCCGTTATGTGGTGCTTTTGTCCTGCAATAAACACTTTTTTAGAACAAAATCGAGTAAAAAATGTTATTCATTTTATAAAAGGTCACAAGTACACTTAATCATGAATTACGATGTTGCGCTAATAGGATTGGGAGCTTCCAACAGTTTATTGCTTTTGGAGTTGCATGAGCGTGGATTGCTCCAAGATTTGGAGGTATTAATCTTAGAATCGGAATCAAAGTGGAAAAATGATAAGACGTATTGCTTTTGGGGTCATCGTGAAGATCCCATTTTCGCCACCTTGCGCCCCCTATTATTAAAGGAGTGGAATAAACTTGATTTTAACGGTGAAGTGGAGCATCTGAAAAGCATGCGTTACGGTATGTTGGAGAGCATAACTTTATACGAGCACACGAAAAAATTAGTCCTGCAATACCCAAGTATTAATTTGGTGCGTGCTTCATTAACTAGTTTTAAGAGTGAAGCGGAAGGCGTTGCCGTATTTTCCGATAATACAAAATGGATGGCCCAACGCGTCTACGACAGTCGTCCCCCAGAGATTAAAGAACCAACGGGCCCACTTGTCCTTCAGAGTTTTACGGGGTGGCGTGTAAAGACGGATTGGCCTAACTGGGATCCGTCGCAGTTGGTATTGATGGATTTCAATATTCCGCAAAACGGTTTTACCCAATTTATGTACATCCTCCCAATAGACGAACATGAGGCCTTGGTGGAGGTGACGCGATTTGGGAGTGAGGTTTTGCCGGAGGAATTGGCCACAACTCATTTAAGAAGTTACCTCCTAGGTTTGGAAGGGCCCTATGATGTAGTTCATGAAGAACAAGGGGTTATTCCAATGACGCAACATGCCTTGCAGCAGCATCCCGACGCTCGTATTATTTCGATGGGCGCAAGGGGAGCGGTTATCAAGCCGACCACAGGCTATGGCTTTAAGTATATGTATGATCGCGCCAAGGAATTGGTTGGAGAGCTTGAGCAACAATCGGTAGTGCGTAAGCATCAATTTTGGAATTGGCCTCGTACAGGCATAGGGCGACACTACTTCTACGACCATTTACTCTTACACATCTTGAAGTACAAGCCGCAATGGGGCAAAGAGATTTTTACGAATCTATTTACCAATAGAACACACGAGGGAATTTTTGGATTCTTAGATGAGAAGAGCACGCTTCGTTGGGAACTAGGCATGTTTGCCGGCCTTCCTATCATGAAGTTTTTGTGGGCTGTAGTGGCATCGTTTTTCGCCTTCTTACGCACTCGACCGGCGCGCTGGGCACCCATGGCCATGGTACTCACCGCGATGACTTTGCAGGCGACCCTGCCACAATATGCGCAGCCTATTTCCCTCGGTATTTTGGTTTTTATGCTGTTCTTAATAGGTATACCACACGGCGCGCTAGACGGTTACGGCCATGCCAATGGTATGCGTTTGCCCAAATTTATTCTGAAGTACAGCGGCATTATGGCCATTGTCTTATTGTTCTGGGCTGCAAGTCCGATAGTTGGGTTGCTGGCTTTCATATTTTACAGTGCCTGGCATTTTGGAGAAACCGACATGCGAGAGTGGGGATTGCCGAGCGCCGTATTATCGATGGTTTGGGGAACTATCTTATTCGTATTGCTTCTTTTGCCCCACATGTCCGAGGTCAACTCCGTACTCAGTACGATGGGGATTTCTGAAGTCAGTATTCCAGAGGGCGCGTTGTTAACTACTTATCGCGCGGCTGCAGCTGTAGCCATTATGGGAGGCTTATGGTTTGCTTCAGTGCCTTGGTTGATATCAATAGCAACCCTGCTGTTGTTGGGTGAGCAGTCTTTGGCCATTGCCTTTGGAACGTACTTCATTCTTCAGCACAGCGCATCTGGCTGGGATCATCTTAAAAAGGCGCATCAATGGTCGCATTTACAAATGTTCATGCGCGCCTTGCCTTTCACCATTGGTGCCATAGCCTTGTTTTTGGTGATTTTCCAATTTGACCGTAACTCTCTCTCCCAATGGAGCAGTTACTTTTTGGTTTTCCTTAGCGCCTTGAGCCTACCGCACATTTATTTCATGTCACGGCTCTATCAAAAGCAGGATTAAGCCAATTTCTTTTTGAGGGTAATGTGGGTGATTTCCGGCCAAATCCCAACACGTCCCGGGAAGGCCAAATAGCCAAAGCCGCGGTTCACGTGTAAGATCTTGCCATCCTCTTCGCGGTATACACCGGCCCATTTTGGATATTTGAATTTCACAGGAGACCATTTGATCCATCCCGGAATTTCAATGCCAAACTGCATGCCATGCGTATGCCCACTTAGGGTAAGGTGCACCTTGTTCGGATGTTGCTTCACTTTCGCATCAAAATGACTCGGGTCGTGGCTCAACAACACAGTGAACGCATCTTCCGGAATCTGTTCGAGTGCCTTATCTAAATCCCCATAAGGAGGGAAAGGTGGTAGCCCCCAGTTCTCGACACCCGCGAGGTAAATGCGCTGCCCATTGCGTTCGAAGTAGCGGCTTTCATTCATCAGTAAATCCATACCCATTTCCTTGTGGATTTCCTTGAGTCGATCAAGATTCGCCACCTTTGCTTCTGGGGTAGGGAACTTCCAATAATCGCCATAGTCGTGGTTGCCAAGAATGGAGAAGATGCCCAATTTTCCCTTCAATCGTTGGAAGGTCGCGATCCAGGGCTCTGCTTCATCGGCGATGTTGTTCACCATATCTCCGGTAAATACCACGGCATCTGCGCCGAGATCGGTAACCATGTCCACTCCGTATTGTACCTTTTCTTGATTGTCGAACGAGCCACTGTGGATATCTGAAATCTGAACGATGGTGAATCCGTCAAAGGCTTCCGGCAAATCTTCATACTCCAAGGTGTGGCTGATTACTCGGTAGCGGTATCGCCCTTTCCAAATACCGTCTAAAATTCCCAAGAAAGGCACTGCGGCGAGACCGAGCGCAATTTTTGAGATAAAGGCGCGGCGTTCTGGCAGTAGGGCGGGTTGGGTAGTAAATAATCGGACCGCAAAACGAATCATTCTAGAGATGTCCTCGATGAAAAGTGGTACAATGGCCACGAGTTTTGGTACCGCGAGTAGGATGGAGGCCCCGAAAAGAATGCTACCTATTTTGTAATCTACCTTGCCGTTCATCATCAATGCAGTGACCACGAGGCTTAGTACCACGTACGCCGCTGTGATGCCCCAGTAAATCCAAGGGGTGGCAGAGCTTTTAAAAACGGTTCGGAAGGCTTGGTAGGCGTAAAGGTCTATGGCGAGAACCATACCCAAAGTAAAGAGTATGCGAAAGATCATTATATCTGTATGTATGCTTAGGAACAACGCCATTTTGGCCCGATTGTTTTAGGCTACAAAAATGGGTAATTGAGACGAAGTCCCTAACTTACCTGCTTTAAATTTCTGACAATCCTAACAAGCAATATATGGGCCAAGAAACCCCAGATCACGATAAAAAACTCTTTTTGCTCGATGCCTATGCATTGATCTTCCGTGCCTACTTCGCTTTCGCGAAAAATCCACGCATCACTTCTGGGGGTATGGATACGAGCGCCATCTATGGGTTTACCACGGCCTTGCTTGATTTGTTGTCCAAGGAGAATCCCACGCACATCGCGGTGTGTTTCGATTTGCCGCAGCCCACAGAGCGTCACGAAATATTCCCCGAATACAAGGCGAACCGCGATGCTACACCGGAGGCCATAAAAATTGCAGTACCCTACATTCACAAAATCCTTGAAGCCTTTAATATTCCCGCCCTTGGTGTGCCCGGTTTTGAGGCAGACGACGTTATAGGGACCTTGGCGAAAAAAGCCGAGCAAGAAGGTTTTACGACTTATATGATGACCCCCGATAAGGATTTTGGTCAGCTCGTAAGCCCGAACATTTTCATGTATCGCCCGGGTCGCGGGGGTAATCCTCCAGAGGTTTGGGGCGAGGCTGAGGTTTGTGAGAAATTCGGATTAGACCGAGTAGAACAAGTCATCGACTACCTCGGGATGATGGGCGATAGCGTCGATAACATCCCTGGATTGCCGGGTGTGGGCGCCAAGACCGCTCAGAAATTGCTTGCACAATACGGGTCGCTAGAGGAAACGCTCGCACATGCGGATGAGATCAAAGGAAAGCTGGGTGAAAAGATTCGTGATAATGCGGAGCTTGGCGTGTTATCGAAGAAATTGGCCCGAATCATTTTAGATGTGCCTATTGATCTATCTCCCAAAAACTTGGTGCGTGATCCTTGGGACCAAGAGGCCTTGTTGGGCATCTTTGAGGAGCTTGAGTTCCGCACCTTGGGACGTCGTTTAGGATTAACTCAAACAGAGGCCAGTGCCCCGGCAGAGGCCAAGCCTGCGAGTACAAGGGTTAGTTTGAGCTCCAACGACCAGATGAGTTTATTTGGCGGAGACGATACGCCTACCGAGGCGGCGGTCGCAGGGATTTCTTCCAGAGAAAGTGTGTCGACAACCGCGCATTTGTACCAAATGGTGGAAACGGCGGTGGAAGCCCGTCAATTGGCCCAAATTCTTGCCGAACAACCCAGTGTGGCGTTCGATACAGAGACCACGTCCCTAGATACTCTTGATGCAGAGTTAGTGGGGATGAGTTTCTCTCCTGCCAAGGGCAAGGCCTATTATGTACCGGTGCCTGCGGACCGCGCTGCGGCACAGGAAATGGTCGACGCGTTTGCGCCGTTTTGGGCGAGTGCTGGGGAGAAAATTGGACAAAACATCAAATACGACATCAGTGTCTTGATGAACTATAACGTGGAGGTCAAAGGCCCGCTGTTCGACACCATGATTGCGCATTATTTGATCCAGCCGGATATGCGCCACAACATGGACATCCTTGCGGAAACCTATCTGAACTACCAGTGCATCTCTATCGAATCGCTGATCGGCAAGGGTAAGAACCAGAAGAACATGCGCGATTTGTCGCCGGAAGAGATTTTGGATTATGCAGCCGAGGATGCGGACATTACGTTCCAGCTTAAAGAGATTTTCGAACCCAAGCTCGCAGAAACGGGCGTTGATAAGGTATTCCGCAACATCGAGATGCCATTGGTGCCGGTTTTAGCACGGATGGAGCGCGAGGGTATTCGTGTGGATGTTGGGGCGTTGCAGTCCTACAGCGGTGAGTTGGAAGAGGTTATTGTACGATTGGAAGAAGAGATAGTCGAGTTGGCCGGACGCCCGTTTAATGTGGGGTCCCCGCGCCAATTAGGCGAGGTGCTCTTTGAAGACCTTAAGCTCATAGATAAACCAAAAAAGACCAAGACGGGGCAGTATGCGACGTCGGAGGCCATTTTAGAAGGTTTGAAGAAAAGCCATCCGATCATCAATAAGATTTTAGATTTCCGTGAGCTGAAGAAACTCAAGAGCACCTATGTGGATGCCTTACCGGAATTGGTTCACCGGACAACCGGGCGCATTCACACGAGTTTCAACCAAACGGTTGCGGCTACGGGTCGATTGAGTTCGACGAACCCGAACCTACAGAACATCCCTATTCGTACAGAAAATGGCCGTAAGGTGCGTGCGATGTTTATCCCAGGGGATGAGGAGCGCATTTTACTTGCGGCGGATTACAGCCAAATCGAATTGCGCGTCATTGCGGCGTTGGCTAAAGACGAGGCGATGATTGCGGCGTTCAAGGCGGGAGAAGATATTCACCGTGCCACCGCGGCCAAAGTCTTTGAAGTGGCGCCAGAGGAGGTGACGAGAGAGCAGCGTTCGAATGCTAAGACCGTGAATTTTGGGATTGTCTATGGGGTTAGTGCATTCGGTTTGAGCCAGCAAACGGACATGAGCCGCAAAGAGGCGAAAGCCGCTATTGATGGGTACTTCCGTACCTATCCCGGCATCAAGAAATACATGGACGATCAGGTGGCCTTTGCCCGCGATCACGGCTATGTGGAGACTATCACGGGTCGCCGCCGTTACTTGAAAGATATTGAGAGCCGCAATGCTGTGGTTCGTGGCCATAGCGAGCGAAATGCGGTCAATGCACCTATTCAGGGGTCGGCAGCAGATATTATCAAGCTGGCGATGATTGAGGTGGATCGGGCGATGCGTGCGGCCAATATGCGATCGAAGATGTTGTTGCAGGTGCACGATGAATTGGTCTTTGATGTCTACAAAGACGAGCTCGAGGAGTTGAAGGTGCTGGTGGTGGAGAAGATGGAAGCCGCCGTGTCGTTGGAGGTTCCTATGGTTGCTGAGGTGGGTACAGGATCGAATTGGCTCGAGGCACACTAAAATTTTATTCGTATCATTGTGAGTGAACACTTACAATGACAGAAAAACAACAACAAATCCTTTCGTCGGCCCAAAAGCTTTTTGCTTTGGAGGGAGTGGCCGCCGTGTCTACCGCGAGAATCGCCAAAGAAGCAGGCGTGAGCGAGGCGTTGATCTTTCGTCATTTTGGAAGCAAGCAGCAGCTCGTCGAGGCTGTTGTTAGGGCGGGTCTCACCGCAAAATCCTCTATTATAAATGGGGCCTTACACAGTCCGGATCCAGTATCGCTGGTACGCGCTGTATTGTCTATACCTACTGAAGTTGCTGATAATTACGACCAGTTTTTGCCGTGGGTAGCGCACTTGCGCGCTGTATGGGAAAGTGGCACGGAAATTTCCTCGGACAGTTTTGTTCGTGAGCGATTGGTTTGGGCAGTGTTAGAAATAGGTCACGGGCGTCCAGACGCCGTAGCGTACACTATTGAGCGAGTGCTGGATCAAGCGGTGGAATTAGGCTTTATCGGGGAAGAGGACGAGGCTAATAATCTTTGTTTAGGATTGCGTGAGTTGCTCATAAATGAGTGAGTACTTACTTATTAAATGAAATCAATCCACCAAGGAGATAAAAGCGGATTTAGAAATTAGCGCAAGGCTGAGTAACTATTGGTACAATTGTTGTAACTATGCAACAAATTCCAAAATACCTTGGCATTAGATCCTTCAAAAATTACGCGGAGTTTGGGCTACCTCACAGGTCGTTCCCATAGATTGGTGCGTGATGCTGTTTCTGCAGAATTGCAGAAGCAAGGATATGCCATTCCCCCGGTGCAGTTGCCTATTCTAGGGTTTACTATGGTCCATCACCCTCGTGCGATCGTACAACGTGAGCTAGTGGATATGATGGACATTGACCGCCACCGAATTAGCCGTGTCGTTAAGGACATGGTAGCTATGGGCTGGTTGGAGATGAAACCAAATCCTGAGAGCAAGCGCGAAAATCTCTTGAGCATTACTGCCGAGGGTAGGGCACTGTTTGATAGCATCGCGAAGTGTGCAGGGAGTGTATTGGAACGCGCCTTTGATGGGTGCACCCCTGAGGAAAGAGAAACTACAGAAAACGTATTACAAAAAGTCATTTATAACCTGAGTGAATCATGAACAAGAAGTTATTTAGAAACATCGCCCTGGCAGTGGTCATCCTTATCGTTGGCCTAACCGTGAAAAACAAGTTGTCGGGCATGGCGACGAAGGTCGAAATCACGGAAGATAAGACCGCACCTATGGTGAATGTTTTCTCGGCGAGCCCAGATACAGTGGGCCTTTCATTGGAATTGTACGGGAAGCTGAACGCCGTGAACAGAGTCGATTTATTGGCGGAGGTCAGTGGAAGCTTTGTGGGTGGCGATCGTGATTTTCTCGAGGGTACGGCCTTCAAGAAAGGCGAGGTAATGATCCAAATAGACAATGCAGAAGCCAAGGCCAATGCAATGAGCCTCAAAGGCAACTTTATCAATAGCATTCTTGGCATCTTGCCGGACATTAAAATGGATTACGCTGAGGATTATGCCAGATTTGAGGCGTACTACAATGGCTTGAGTCTTAGCTCGACATTGCCGGCTTTGCCAGAAGCTGCCGGAACGTTGGAGAAGTTCTTGATTGCTCGCGGCATTCAAAGCGCGTATTACCAAGTCAAGAGTGCTGAGGAGCGTTTGGCCAAGTTTAGCATTCGCGCGCCTTTCGATGGGGTTGTTGCGGTCGCAAACGTCAAGCGAGGAAATTTGGTAAGCCCAGGGCGAGCGCTTGGAACTTTTGTAGGTTCGGGCACTTTTGAGATTAAGAGTGCAGTGACCTTGGCCTATGCGGATGAATTGAGCGTGGGACAAAAGGTGCAATTCACCAGTCCGGATGTGGCGGGTAATTGGACCGGAACCATAGACCGCATTAGTCCAGTGGTAGATGCTGCGAGCCAAAGTATAAATGTCATCGTCAACGTGCGCGGCAAAGATTTACGCGAAGGGATGTACCTCACCGGCGCCATTGAAGGGGTCGAAGTATTTGATGCACTTTCCCTTCCAGCCTACATGGTATTCGACAATGAGTTTGTGTACACGGTGGAAAATGATAGCATCCTTCAAAAAACGAAGATCCAAGTGGTAGAATGGTTAGATGATGAGATCATTATCACTGGCTTAACCCCGGGGACGACGTTGGTTGATTCACCGACGTTGAAAGCGGCAGCCGGTACTATTGTGAACGCAACGGAGATCAAAAGATGAAACGACTGATAGAATTCTTTATTAAGTACCCTGTCGGAGTCGATACCCTTCTCATCGGGTTTTTCTTCTTTGGTTGGATCAGCTACAATAGCCTAAATACAACGTTCTTTCCATTGGTGGAGAGCCGATTAATTACGGTGACTGCGGTATATCCCGGAGCCTCGCCGGAGGAAATCGAAGAAGGGGTAGTCAACAAAATTGAGCAGAATCTCAAAGGCCTCACGGGGGTAGAGCAATACACTTCGGTGTCGAGTGAAAACGCGGCGACCATCCGTATTGAGGTATTGAAGGGATATGATACAGATTTGGTCCTGGAGGATGTTAAGAATGCGGTCGAGCGCGTGCCTTCTTTCCCGACGGGATTGGAACCTGTGCGCGTATCGAAGCAGGAAAACTTGACCTTGGCTATGAGCATAGCACTTTCTGGCGCGGGTGTGGATCTCGTGAGCTTGAAGCAGGAGGCGCGACGCATTGAAAGAGAGTTACGCTTGAAGGACGGTATTTCCAAGGTGACCTTGGGAGGGTATCCGGACGAGGAGATAGAGATTGCCTTG
>JAURAE010000003.1 GCA_030829675.1 Schleiferiaceae bacterium | reverse complement strand
TTGGGCTCATCAAAAGACTCATTATCGGTCCACAACCAAAGGTGATCATTAGTCGCATCTTGCGCCAACACGGCCTCAATACCTGCCGCAAAATCCTCCCAATACTTTGCTTGGCCAAGGAAGTGAATGTAGCCAAAATGCATATCCAACCTATTGGGATGCGCAGCAATCCCTTCACGAATGGTATTTAGGGCCAATTCCGTGTGCGCGGAATCCCAACTAATATAGCTGCCCATATATCCCACAACCTCGCCCGTACTATCGGTAATGGCGAAAGCATCACCTTGCGGGGGGTCCGGCAGGATACCCATAACTTCACTGAGGGCCAAATTCACATGGTAATTGAATTCTGCCACATAGTATTCCGCCTCTTCCGGGGCGGCCAATTTCCATTGGTCCAATACCACACGTTGGATAGAATCATTGCCGCTTTCGAATGCAGAAAGGAATTGGGCCTTATAGTCTTGCGCGAAGCCCATAGGGCTCAAGCAAATGGTTAGTAGAAGTAGAACTGATCTTTTCATAGCGCATCGGTTTATCTCCCCGAGAAGGTAAAAAATTTTGGGCTCCAAAATTTGAGAAATAAAAAAACCCGCGCCGGAGGCGCGGGTTCCTTATGTATAGAATTCAGGTACGAATTACATGTCCCAGAATACTTTAGCGAATGTATCGTCACCACCGTAGTTAGCAGCAGCCGCTTGAACGTTTGTAGTATTCAAAGAATACTCGTCCAATGGGTAGCTGTAACGTGCAGGGGTTACGGTACCAACCAAAGCAGCTGTTTGCATAGGCAGGTCATACATACGTACGGCAGCATATGCTTCGAACGCGTTGCTGTACATAGCGATCCACTTCTGAACACCGATTTGTGTTGCAGCAGTAGTAGAGCTAAATGCAACCATAGGGTGCATCATGTAAGCATCAGCATCAGCAGATGAACCACCCCACTCTTCGATAGAAGCGCGGATACCGTTCTCGTAGTGTGTAGCAGCATCGCTAGCACCTGCCCAACCTGCAACAGCAGCATGAGCCATCAAAAACTCAACTTCTACGTAGCTGATCGCAGCGTGAGACCAAGTTGGATCTTCCAACGCAGTTCCTGGCTGTGAGTAGTCGTAATAGTTTACTTGGAATCCATGAGGAGCACCAGTTACTGAATCTGAACCGCCCAAGTTCTTAAAGAAACCTGCACGACGTGGATCAGACAAACCGTTCAATACATCACCTAGAGTCGCTGAGGCAACGTAGTCAGTACGACCACTTTGAACCAAAGTTACCCACATCGGATGAGTATGAGGAGGCGCTGAAGAGTAGAACAAACGCATATCATCAGCAGAAGATGTAAATACACCACCAGCGATAGCTTTCTCACCCCAAGATTTTGCAGCAGCAGCGTCGTATCCAATCATACGAACAGCCATACGCAACATCAAAGAGTTAGCAGCTTTCTTCCAAGCAGCAGCATCACCACCATAGATGATATCAGATGAACCGAAAGTGTTTGAACCACTTAGGTCAGCTGTAGCAGCATCCAAACGAGCCAAAAGGTCCGCGTAGATCGTAGAACCAGCATCATACTTAGGAACGTTTGTTTCGCTCAATGCCTCAGAATAAGGAACATCACCAAACAAATCCACCAAGTACTGGTATGCCATTACTTCCATTACTTCAATAGCAGCAACAGAAGCAGCTTTCGCAGCTGCACTTTCTGGTCCATTCATTACAGCAGTACGTGCTTCTTCACAGTCACGGATTACCGTAACATACATGTTAAAGAAAGTGCTACCGTTAACATCACGCTCGTTCAAATTGAAGTTTGACTCGTCGACGTATGTAGTCTGCGTCCAGTGCTGAGACCAAAGACGCAAGTTGTTCAAGTTCACATTTTGTACAGCGTCAAAATCGTAGTAACCCATTACTGCGTTGGCAAACAAGGCACCAGAAGGTACGCTCTCAGGAGCTTTGCCGTTTTTGTTTAAGTCGCTTAGATCGCTAGTACAAGAAGTGATTGCGAGTGCTGCAGCTGCAGCAAATAATAACTTTTTCATATCTCAATTACTTCTTAGAATTTAACTCTCAAGTTCAAACCTACTTCACGCAAAGTTGGGTATGCACCACTTTGGTATCCTTGTACGTTACCTGCACTCAAACCAGCTTCTGGATCAGAGTAAGGAGTGTTCTTGTACAGGATTGCCAAGTTGCGACCGACCAAGCTTACATCTACACCAGCAACTGGAAGATCTCCCAACTGGCTAGTTGGTACTTGGTAAGTCAATGCAACCTCACGCAATTTCACGAATGATGCATCGTATACGTGCAACTCGTTTGGAGCCAAGGCCCAACCTAGAGTGTTACCGTAACCGTTCATGTACATCATCAAGTTAGCATCTGGTGAGCCTGAACCTACAGGGTTTCCGTCGCCATCAACAGTGGCACCGTCCCATAGAATAGGAGTCTCTACGTGTGGGTTAGACGCTTGAACATCAGCCCAAGACATACCACCACCGTTTTCAGTGTAGTCACGGATTGTATGACCGTTAGAGTTAGTTCCTGCTTGGAAGTCGTAAACACCTGTTCCGTAACCGTACCAAGTATCCAATGAGAAGAAGTTTCCACCCATTTGTGCATCGATCAAAGCAGAGAACGTGATATTCTTGTAAGAGAAGCTGTTGTTAATACCACCTCTCCAATCTGCCTGGATGTTTCCTACTGCGCCTACATCACCACGTAAGTAGCGGTGACCACCTCTCCAGCTTGACCATTCGTAAACGATTGGCGCACCACTAGCAGCGTCTCTCTGGAAAGTAGTTCCTTCCAAAGTACCGTAAGGCTGACCTACACGAGCAGTAATGTTGATACCACCCTGTACAGAAGCAAGAAGCAATGTTTGTGAATCACCAAACAACTCAACAACGTTGTTGCGGTTGCGTGACCAGTTCAAGTTCACATCCCACTGGAAGTCGCTCGTTTTTACTGGAGTAAAGTAAGCACTCAATTCAACCCCTGAGTTGTCAATCTGACCAGCGTTCACATACTTGTAGTAAGTACCTGTTGCTGATGATACTTGAGCAGGTAGAATCTGGTTGTAAGTAGAAGAGTTGTAGAAGCTCAAATCCAAACCAGCACGGTTTTTCAAGAACTTCAATTCCAAACCAGCCTCAGTACTTACTGTGACTTCAGGAAGAAGACCAGCATTGCGCTGAGTCGATGGAGCAGACGCCAAAGTTACACCGTTAAATGGTGTTCCGATACCGTAAGCATCAACCAAAGCTTGAGCAGGCCCATCAGAACCTACAGAAGCATAATTCAAGCGAACCTTACCGAAGTCCAAACCGTCAATATCAACAAGTTCAGAGAAGATCAACGACAATGTCGCAGATGGGTATAGATAAGTGTTGTTTGCAACAGGAAGGGTAGATGATTGATCTTGACGAGCAGTCAAGTCAACGTACAAGAAATTCTTGTAGCCGAAAGAAGCCTGACCGAAGATACCATCAACACCGATCTGGTATTCACTCTCACCTGGAGCAGCTGGAGCAGCTACAGAGTTGCTCAAAGCGTAAACGCCAGGAACAACCAAACCACCGTTAGTTGCAGCACCAATAGAGCTGAATGAAGTACGACGTGAGTTGTAACCCAACATACCCGCAAAAGAAATTTCACCATCCGTACCGAAGTACTTGTTCCAGTTCAAGAACAAATCATTGTTACGCTCAGTGAAGTTGCGGTTGTTGCGAGAGTAACGGCTCACATCTACAGATGAAACTGCGATGCGCTCTTCACGCAACTCAGAGTAAGTATCAGCAGACATACGGCCTGTCAATTTCAACCAGTCGTTAATTTGGTATTCTGCCATGATGTTACCAATGATACGGTTACGCGTATCAGTTGCATAATTTTCAAGGGCAGAGAAGTAGAAGTTATCGAAGTAGTGAGGCTTGTAAGGAGCAGCAGCACCGTAACCGTAAGGGTTCCAAGTGATGTTTGCACCAGAGTTCTCGTATTCTTCGCGTTGTGAAGTCATGTTGGTCAATACGTTGTACCACTGACGGAAGCTTTGGTTAGGGTTACGTGAATCGTAACCAGTACCGTAGCGACCTTTACCATCTTGCTTCACGTAGTTTGCTTTAGCGCTTACAGTCAATTTGTCTGAAGCGTTGAAACGACCACTGAAACTCACGTTGCTACGCTTGATTTCAGAACCAGGAACGATACCTGATTGAGTGAAATCAGTCGCTGATAGACGGAAAGAAGAGTTTTCACCACCACCGTCAATCGAAACGTTGTTGTTACGAGTAACGCTTTGTTGCCAGAATGACATTGCATCATTTCCAGCACCTGGAGCAGTATGAGCTCTTGACTGACCGTATTGAGTTGATAGCGGGTGGATAGATTCCCAGTCGTAAATCTGAAGACTTGGATCAACAGCAAGACCCCAAGAAGCATCCTCACCCATTGGCACTGTCAATTCGTAAGTACCATCACCATCTACATCGTATGGAGTTGCACGTGCATCAATAAATACACTATCCCCATTCGCTAAGTAGTGGTAATTAGGACCGTAGAAAGGACCGTAACCTGGACCGTAAGATTGTTGGTGACGAACCCAAGTATCTGGGTTTACCGAACCTACAGTTACACCAGTGTTTACAGTAACACCCAAAGTTTTCTTACCACCTGAAGCTTTACCGCTCTTGGTAGTAATCATAACTACACCATTTGCAGCACGTGATCCGTAGATCGCAGTTGCAGCCGCACCCTTCAATACAGAGATGTTCTCAATATCTTCAGGGTTGATATCCATGGCAGCATTACCGTAATCGTAACCACCACGACCGCTAGCAACGTTTCCGCTGTTACCTGTTGCGTTCGAGATTGGCACACCATCAACAACGAAAAGAGCCTGGTTGTTACCAGTCAAAGACTTGTAACCACGGATCACCACGTTGGCAGATCCACCAAGAGTACCTGAACTCTTGATTTCAACACCAGCGACTTTACCGCTCAAGCTGTTTACGAAGTTTGCATCTTTCACCTTAGTTACTTCCGCACCATCAACTTCTTGTGTAGCGTAACCTAGGGATTTCTTCTCACGAGAAATACCCAATGCTGTTACAACCACCTCGTCAAGGTTTTGGCTTGTACCATCAAGTGAAACTTGTAGGAAATCAGAAGTTGCAGCAACTTCTTTCGTTTCCATACCCATAGAAGAGAATACTAGCGTTGCGCCTTCGCCAACGTTGATGGTAAACTTACCATCAAAGTCAGTTAGAGTTGCATTGTTAGAACCCTTCTCTGATACCGCTACCCCTGGTAGTGGTTCTCCTGAACCAGCGTCGCTAACTACCCCTGAAACTGATTGCGCAATCGCAAAGTTTACAGTAAGCATGAAAGCCAACACTGACCACAGTGACAATTTGTTCTTCATTGTACCTGTTTTTCTGTTAAACGTATGTTAAGCAATGCTAAAATTGAGACTATTCCTAATATTATGCAAGTGTTAACCGCAATAAATAAGGTTTTATCTCATTTTTTTTCGAATTCCTCAAGAATTGAGGTGTCTCGTGTGAGACTTTTCTTGAGATAAGCGAAAATCATAACACTATTATAATTAACGCAAGTTGCTTGATTCGGTCCTAGAATGGATAGAAATTGAAGCAAGCAGCGCGAAGAATCCCCAGAAGGGTGCACTGGCCTTATCCATATCTAGGAAGTTGTTGAGGAAGCCGTGCAGGAAGTAGGTAATGAGACCTAGGAATGCGACGCGAATCAAGGATTTTAAGAACGGGGAGGATGCTCGCGCGTAAGAATTGACTGCTACAACAATAACTGTGATGATTAAACCAAGGAAGGTTAATAAGCCCATAACTCCTGATTCCGCTAACGGACTAAGGTATTCACTGTGCGCATTGCCGCGGTTTCCGGCATTGGTGGAAATTATCGTTTTCTCCGACGGCTTTTGATAAGGCGCGTAGAGGAACATGTAAGTTCCTGGACCGTGGCCCAGGACTGGTCGGTCCTTGAACATACGTATGGCGGAATTCCATCTGTTGATCCGCTCGAGGTTGGAGGCGTCGGTACTTACGTTTGTCACTGAGGCCACGTGTTCGTTGAGATCGTCGGACGAATCGGTCCTATTTCTTTCAAACTTAGAAGAGATCCAAGAAAAATTCAATGCGGCGATTAAGACCGCAATACCTGCGAGGGACCATACTGTGGTTTTGGACCAGCGAAAGAGGTACACCAAATACACAGCACCTGCTCCCACTAATGATAGCCAGGCGGCGCGGGTATAGCTTAATACCGTGGCTAAGGTTAGTATGGCGAGCATCGCGCCTGCAACGGCATTGAAACCCCAACTGCTCTTTCTAAAGGTGAGATAAAGGGCCGCAGGGTACATCATAGCTAGAACGGCGCCGTAGGAGGTGTGCTCTTTGAATAGCGGGAACATCACCCACGTGGATGTCTTTTTAGTGAAGCCGTATTGGCTGTGAATGACCAGGGTATAGATGGCCGCAACGGTGAGGGTGATCAGGAAGAGCCACAGGAAAGTGAGTTTGTTGCGGTCGCTCTTCAAGAATAGGTGGGCCAAAACGAAGTAATAAGGAACTATGAACCATATGCGTGTGGCCAATTGCTTTAGCGATACTAAAGGTAATTGGGACGTAATGGCTGTAAAGAGCATCCAAGCCAGGTAGATATAGATGGCTATGGAGATGGGGTGTTGTATGATTTTGCGGTCAAACTCCCCGAGGAGGGCCATTTTGATCAATGCGATGAAAGTGACCAGCACAAGCATGGGCTCCGTGGGCAAAGAAAGACCAGCTCCTCCGGTTAGATCCGTGAGGTTGATGGAGACCGGCGTCGCAAAGACGATGAACCACATGGCCCAATCTAATCGGTACAAGGTCATCCATACCACCAATAAAGCTGGCGGCAACAGGAAGGCGTACCAAAATTCATAGGCTACGGCCAGCCCCACCAACGGTAAGGTTACCAGACCAATGATGGCGAGCCAACGATTTGATATTTGGCTAATGCCTAACACGGTTTAGGACTTGCCGCGAAGTTCGTTTAAGGTGCCTTGGACCATCAAGAAGAATGACATCAAGATGAAGGTTGCGAAGCCTACAGCTAATATTAAAATGCTGCGTTTTGGATACGTCTTGCGCTCTGCAGGACGTGCAGCATCAACCTTGAAGGTGGCAGGAAGGTTTTGGTTGACATCCACTTTCGCTTGGTCGAACTTAGTTTTCAACTTCACCTCTTCCTCTTTGAGCAATTGGAGCTCATCGCGGATGGCTACATATTTACCTCCGTATTTCGCGAGGGTATCTAGGCGACGTTCCAATTCCTTTATGCGGCTTTGCGGAGCACCTTCGGCAAGAGCGATGGCATACTGCTCATTAAATACGGCGCTTTGACTTTCGTAATCATGAACCCCTTTATAGCGCAATTCAGTGATTTTATCCTCCATGGTTTGGACCTCATTTTGCAGGCTGTGGTATTCGTTCTTGACGATTTCCAATCCCATTTCGGCGCGGCCACGGGCCACGCGACGCTTTACCTTATCGACCAGCTTCGAAATGTAATTCGCAATATCAGCAGCTATTTGCGGGTCGGTATCTAGCACGTTGATCTCCACAGACATGAACTGGGTGCGTTGAAATTCAATTTTGTTCTCGTACTCCTTGAACAGCTTTGTGCGTGGGTAATCTGAATCTGGATCAATGTCGTAGTGGTTCATCAAGTCGAATTTCTGAATCACACTGTCGCGAATTTCTCCAGAGCTCAGGATTTGCAGCAATTGTTCGGCCTGTTGTTCATCGCCGTATTCGAAGATATCCTCATCACCATAGCCGTTAGATTGGGGCAGGAGGGCCTTTGACACCGAGTTGGTGGTCGATGGGAAAAGGATGACCTGAGATTCGAACAGGGGTTTGACGAATTGGGGACCGCTGAACACGACCGCAACCACCATGGCCAAAAACGGCACAACCATCAGCTTCTTCCAATGGGTGTAGAAAAACGAAATCAAATTAGCACTACTGTATTCCATAGCTTATTTCCAGTGAGTTAAATTCAAATTTAGTAGAGTGGCCAATTCTGCCATCTCCTCATTATAATGTTGTTTCAACCAGCGGGCGACATCGTCGTCCAAATCCGGCGCCTTGTCCTGCAGCACTTTTTTCATCGCACTGATCATCTCCTTCGGCAGCTTCTCACGAATGGGCGCCACCACCCGCATGCCTAGGGCATTCATTTTCGGGTATTTTGGCACGGAACCTTCGTTTGTCGCCTTCGCTTTAGTTGCCACAAAAGTAGGTAAGTCCAAGAACTCTGTAATGCGGTTGAGGACCTTCTGTGGCGTGTTTTTCAAATCTTCGTGAAAGACCACCAGCAAATGCTTCTCTCCAAATTTCTCCTTCCAACGTTTGAGCTGCTGTGCGTAATAGCCCAACTCCAGATAGCACTCATCCCTACCCCATTGAGCCCGCTCTAGCGTCGCCTCACGCTGGAAGGCCGCCAATGGCGCCTCGCTTTCCATACCGTACTTCAATGCCATCGTGTAATGACTCCAAGCACGGTCGATCGGGTTGCGCAATAGGACAATGATTTTTGCTTTGTTATTGTAATGGGCCAATTCTTTCACGGCCGGCGCACTATACAAATACGCCGTGGACGCATCCAGAATATGTGTGGCTTCGGGCTTTGCTGCTTGGGCTTGTTGACACAATCGGTGGTAATGACTGCGCTCTTCAACAAAACCAATATGACGTTCCTTTAATTCGGCCTCAGCAAAATAATCCGCCTCGTTCCATTGAATCAATCGCTTGTAGGATTTGGAAAATACTTTGGGGCGCAGGTCCGTGCAGAAGTGTCCGGGCTCCTTAATAGGCATGCCGGCGATGTGCGGGTGCTGGGCCAACATATCCGCCAGTGCGGTGGTTCCGGCTTTTGCGGCGCCAATGAGGAATACGTTCGCTACAGCACTCATGATCGACTTCTTTTCGCCAAGAATGGCACGGTGATAATTCCATGGAAACGGTAGACCAGCACCCCCGCCCAAATATTCCAACCCACCATGGTTAAGGCAGTGGCGACGGCTGCCCCTCCCGGCCCAAAGGCAGGAATGAGCACGGCGTTGAGGATAATGTTGAGGGTGGCCACGACGAGCATGGTGTTTTGTGCACTTTTCTCGTATCCGGTCATGTTCAAAATGTTGAGCACGGGTCCGGCGAAGGCATTGGCTAATTGGCCACATGCTAAAATCACCAACCAAGGATAGGCGGTCCAGGGATCATTGACGCCAAAGAGGCCGATGAGGAACGGCCCTAGGGCGATAATGCCGAAGAAAATGGGGCCGGCGGTAATCAAATTCAATGTGGCGATGCGTTGCGCGAGCAGTGACATGTTGGAACCGCCATTGTGGAGCCCTGAAATCATTGGGGCGACGACGGTGTTGAGGGCGAATTGGGCAAAGGTGATGAGGGTGGCAATCTTAAAGACAATGCGGTACACGCCTACTTCATCCTCTTCGAGGAAATAACTGAGCATGAGGGTATCGGACCAGCTCATGACCAAGAAAAGTGCAGATGAAATAAGCATTGGGGTGGCCACTTTCATGAGGTTTCCTGCGAGCGCTGCGCCGCGCCACGGCTTGCGCTCGCACAACGAAATCACGTGCACGGTCGAGAGCAAGGCAAAAGCGCTACTAATGCCGAGGAGGAGGAGCAAAGCGAATTGGGCACTGCCTTGAGCATCAAAACCCGCACTCTCCATCGGCACCCACCAAAGCAAGGCGGCGAGGATGAGGTAAACAGTACCGTGCTGATTAATGCTAAACAGCACCGGCTTGTGTAATCCGCGGTAGGCCTCCGCATTCAGCAGCATAAGGGTAAAGGGCAGGGCAGTCAGCGATGCGGTGCGCAAGACACCCACGGGAGTTTGATTGAAAAAGAGTTCGGTCAGCGCTTCGGCTGCAAAGAAGGTCAAGATGGACAGGGCGGCGGTAATGGCCAGCACGCGTGCAAATATGTGTCCATAGAGTCCACGCGACGGGGCATCCCCAAGCTCGGTTTTGCCCAATTCCTTCACCAACACCGTATCCAATCCCCAGCGCCCCACCGTCGAGGCAATAAGGATCAGTGTGAAGGCCACCTCGTATACACCCACTGCCTTCTCACCTCCCGCTTGGCCTAAGGACCACAGTAGCACATAGCCCCCAAGGGCGCCAATGATTTTGAAGAGGAGCACGACGCTGCTTCCCTTGGCTAAAGTGGCAGCCGTGGGATCCTTTAAGAATTGAAGGATACGCTGAATCATGGTTATGTAGCGAGTTGGGTGCGAATATACCGCTTATCTAACGCTACAGCGGCGCACTTTTGTACATTTAAGCCATGAAAATTGCGGTGAACGTACGGTGGCTTTTGCCAAACAAGCTCGAAGGCACAGGGATATACACCTTGCGCATGCTCGAGCAAATCCTACCCGCCGCAATGGAACACGAATTTCTGCTGTTGTGGGACCGCCCTTCTGCGATGAAGGGAATGAGGGACCAATTCTCTTTTCTTAACGCCCCCAACATCACCCACAAGCTCGTCCTCCCTCCTGCCCGCCACCCTTGGTTGTGGTGGTATTGGAACAGCATAGGTGTGCCGGTCGCCCTGAATCGTTGGGGCGCCGCGCGTTATTGGTCACCGGACGGCTTGCCTGCCCGCACCAAAATCAAGCAATGGCTCACCATCCACGACCTGAATTTTGAGCACCACCCGGAGTGGATTCCGCCCCATGTGGGACGTTATTACCGCACGCACATCCGACGCGGCGCCCGGATGGCGGAGCAGCTCTTTACGGTGAGTGAGTGGAGCGCGAGGGATTTGGTGGAGACTTATGGGGTCGCTGCCGGGAAGATTGTGGTGACGCCGAATGCTCCTCAGCGACCCATGTCACCTGGAGAGTCTCGCTTTGAAGAAAATTATTTTTGTGCCGTAGGCGCCCTCACCCCCCGCAAGAATTTAATTACCCTTTTGAAAGCTTGGGACCTGTGGTTGGAGAAACATCCGGAGCGCCGAGGCTACCTTTTGAACATTGCGGGAAACGCTCATTTTAAGGATCCAATTTTCGAAAGTGCCATGGGCGATCTGAAACACTTGGACACGGTAAAATGGTTGGGAAGGTTGGAAGACGATGCGCTTGAACAACTCTACCGCGGGGCCATAGCTTTCTGTATGCCGAGTGCGATGGAAGGATTTGGCATACCCGTCGTGGAAGCCATGCAATGTGGCACGCCCGTGATGGCCTCAAACAACAGCGCCTTAACGGAGGTGGTTGGAGATGCTGGGATATTGCTACCCACATTCGATGTCGAAGCTTGGGCCGATGGGCTCGAGGCGATGGCCAGCGGGTCGGGAACGACGGGTGAAGGCGGGGAAAATTGGTCTGAAAAAGGATTGATTCGCGGGGGCCAATTCACTTGGTCAGCTAGCGCCGCCCTTTGGCTCAAAGTTCTAAAATCAGCAAGCGAATGAAGCTTCAACACAGTCCCATAGAGGTCGTGGAAGCCGGCACTGACGAAGCGGGACGCGGCTGTTTGGCCGGGCCTGTGACGGCAGCAGCGGTGATCTTACCGCCGGATTTTAAGAATGATTTGTTGAACGATTCCAAGCAGCTCACCGAGAAGCAGCGCAACCTTTTACGACCCTTGATTGAGAAGGAAGCCGTGGCTTGGGCCGTGGTGCATGTCGGGCCGGAAGAGATTGACGAGATCAATATTTTAAATGCCAGCATCCTAGGCATGCACAGGGCCATTGAGAAATTGGATGTAGTGCCCCAATTCATTGCTGTGGACGGCAACAGGTTCAAACCATATGGGGATATTCCGTATCACTGCCAGGTCAAGGGGGATGCTACCTATCAAAATATCGCGGCCGCATCGGTCTTGGCAAAAACGTATAGGGATGAGCTGATGAGAGAATTGGCCACAGAACACCCACATTACCAGTGGGAGCGCAATGCAGGCTACCCTACGAAGGCCCACCGCGACGGCATTCGAGCCCATGGCGCATCGCCCCACCACCGCAAAAGTTTTCAGTTGCTTCCGAGCCAATTGAACCTCTTCGATTTGTGAAAAACTGACCCTCACTAATCCACTTCTTGGCGCGGTAAAAATGTAGCTTTAATCAAAAATTTAGCTATGCGTCTCGCCTCCTTAAGCGCCCTTATTTTGGCATCTGCCCTTTTGGTACAATGTGGCCAACCCGCCCCTCCTGCCAAGGCCACTTCTTTGCTGCCTATGGACGCGCCATTGTATGTGCGCATCAATGATATGCACCAGTTCGGCGAGACCAGCGACACCCTTTCCATTTCCTACCTCAGCGCCATTCCAGCGAAGACCTTGGAGCAGTGGAATGCAGGGCGTTGGACGGGAGCGCTCCTCCCCTCGGGCGCCAGCAGTTTGGATTGGGTATGGACCACTGAGCACGACCTCACCCCCTTCGTCGGCGCTCCCACCACCTTAGGGAATTACGAGGTCTTCACCTTGGATTCGATGTACGCCTACAACGACGGGCCAAGCTGGGTCATCAGTGCCAGTGAAGGCCTACTTCAGGATATCATCAACCAACGCACCGCTGGCTATTCCTTGATGGACGATGGCGGATTTAAAACCTTGTGGGACAATGCGTCCAAATCTGATGATGCGAACGTTTTTATTCAGCACAAGGAAGTGGCCAGATTGGGCACACATTATTTTGAACAAGATTGGAGCTGGCTAGAGCACTTCGCACAGTGGTCTGCCATTGATCTGGATTGGAAGAAGAACAAGACCATTGCCACGGCGGTGGCCTTGTGTGCAGATTCCACCAACACTTATTTGAGCACCTTCACCGAGCGTCCTACGGGTACGGATCTGAGCCCAATTATTGCGGCTTCGTCGAAATACGCCGTGGGGATCAACACCGGGGATCCGGTAGAATGGCTGCGCGCTTTTAACCCCTACCGCGGCAAGAAACAAAGGCTCAAGCAAGCCCAAAAGACCTTGGAAGATGCCGGCATATCGCCGATGACTTTCGCTAATAGTTTTGAGGGCAGCTTTGTTCGCGTGGGCTACGGTGATGGAGTGGTAGTCGCGGCAAAACTAGAGGGTGAGGAAATGAGCGTTCAAGATGCCTTAACCGCGTTGAGTGCACAAAACTCCGTGTACCATGGCCATGCACGCGGAACACTTACAGAATCGCACCGCTTCTTGTTTAGCGCGGCCTTCGGTTGGGTATATTCAGATATGGGCAGCGCTTCCTGGATGCTCTGGGATCAATGGCTTTTAGTGGGGACGAGTGCCCAATTATTGGAGGTGTACAGCAGCGAATTGGACATGAATAAACACTGGCATGCCCTCGAATCTCTGGAAGCATTGGGAGATGCCATGGACCGCAATGAGCACTTTACTGCCGCCTTCAACTTCAACAGCTTGGAGGAGGGCCCCTTCTTCGAAACCCTACCGGACGCTTTAGACCGGGCTTTTCTCGCCGGACACTTGGAGGTGAACAACGGTATTGCCTATGGAAACGCCACGGTACAACAACGCGGCGAGGAAGTGGCCGTGAGTGCTTACCTATGGTCCCATGCCCTGCCGCAGCAAGCCATCAGCGGACCGTTCTTGATTAAGAACCACCGCAGCGGTATGACCAACATACTCGTACAAGACGAAAGCAACCAATGTTTCCTACTCGACGAAAATGGCGAGGAATTGTGGAGCATCTCCCTAGACGGCCCCATCCAAGGAAATGTCCAGCAGATAGACATGTTCAAAAATGCCAAATTCCAGATGGTATTTGCCACCCGCGACCGCTTGCATTGCTTGGACATCTTGGGACGTGAAGTAGAAGGGTTCCCTGTGAGCTTACCCGAAGCAACCACTTTGGGAGCTACCGTGTTGGATTACGACAAAAACCGCAACTACCGAATACTCGTACCCGCCGGGTCGAAACTGTATAATTACAGCGTGGAGGGACAGCGCATTGACGGCTGGAAGACCGACGCGGCAAGCGGGACCATTACCCAAAGTCCACTGTTGTACCAGAGAGGCGGAAAGGATTATGTAATCATATCTACCCTCGAGCGTGCCCACGTGCTCAACAGACGTGGAGAGGAGCGCATTAAAACCTCAGCCCTCACCGCGGCCAAACACCCCTGGGTGGTTACCGGCGGGAATCCACCGAGCATCATGCGTGTCGGTGAAGAAGGGGAGATTCAAGAACAGCGCTTCGACGGCACTACGGACATTTTAGAGCACGACCTGAACAACCTTCAAGGCATGGAAGCCATGAGCTATGGCAGATTGTATTGGTCAGAGGACAAGCTCAGCGTACGCGGCGAAACCGCCACCCACACTATTACTTTCCCGCAAAGCATTGACCGAGTAGAAGCCTATCCCGGAGGTACGGGCATTATTTACGATACAGAAGGTACCGTTCACGTGACTCAGCTGAAGGAGGCCACTGCGCCGATCACTGCATTTGAAGGATCCGAGGCAGAGGCAGGGCGATTGACCCCAGCCGGAGCACCGGTTCTAGTACTCGTGCAGGGCAACGCGGTAATCTGTTACCAATTGTAATTACTTCTTACGGAAGAAGATTTCGATTGGGGCACCGTGGAAGTCGAACGCCTTGCGCATCTTGTTTTCTAGGAAGCGCTTGTAGGGTTCTTTGATGTACTGCGGCATGTTTGCAAAGAAGGCGAACTGCGGCGTACGTGTAGGTAACTGTGTACAGAACTTAATCTTCACGTACTTTCCTTTCACTGCCGGCGGCGGATATCCCTTGATGATGTCCAGCATCGTATCGTTGAGCTTGCTCGTCGAAATGCGCTGCTTGCGACGCTCGTAAACCTTCACACCTTCCTCAAAAGCTTTCAATACGCGTTGCTTCGTCAATGCACTGGTAAAGATGATGGGGAAATCCGTAAAAGGTTCCAATTTCTTTCTGATGTAGGCTTCGGCATCGCGAATGGTATTGGTCTCTTTCTCGACCAAATCCCACTTATTCACCACGACCACCAAGCCCTTTTTATTCTTTTCCACTAAAGACACAATACTCAAATCCTGTGCTTCAAACCCTCGTGTGGCATCCACTACCATCATACATACATCCGCATGCTCGATGGCGCGAATAGAACGCATATTGGAATAGAATTCTAGGTTCTCCATGGTCTTGCCCTTCTTGCGAAGTCCCGCCGTGTCGAGCAACATAAAATCAAAACCAAACTTGTTGAAGCGCGTGTTTACCGTATCCCTGGTCGTCCCTGCCACCTCAGTAACAATGTTACGCTCCTCGTCAAACAAGGCATTGACAATAGAACTCTTTCCAGCATTCGGACGACCTACAATAGCCATCTTCGGAAGGTCCTCATAGTCATCCACAGGATTTTCATCCATATGCTCCACCAGCTCGTCGAGTAAATCTCCGGTACCCCCGCCATTTACAGCAGAGATGGTGTGGTATTTTTCGATGCCCAAACCATAGAATTCGGCGGCATCTAATTCCTGCATGCTATTGTCCACCTTGTTCACTGCGTATACCACAGGCTTTTCGGTTTTGCGCAGCATGCCGGCAATTATCTTATCAAATTCAGTCAACCCTGCTTGTAGGTCGAGCACAAAAATTATAACGGTCGCCTCTTCAAGGGCCAACTCTACCTGGCGACGGATCTCTGCTTCAAAAACATCTTCCGAACCTTCGATATATCCACCAGTATCGATGACTGAAAACTCCTTTCCATTCCAATCACTCTTCCCATAATGACGGTCGCGTGTCACCCCCGCAATGCTATCTACAATGGCATCACGACGCTGGATCAAACGATTAAAAAGCGTGCTTTTACCCACATTTGGGCGGCCCACGATGGCAACGATGTTACTCATAGTTTAGTTTTTATACCCAAACCTCTTCAGGTGTAGGTCGCTGTCTCGCCAATTCTTTTTGACTTTGACGAATGTCTCTAAATGTACATGTTTGGCGAAAAAGGACTCTAATTGCTTTCGAGCCCCAATGCCCACTTGCTTGAGTTTGGAACCCTTGTGTCCAATAATGATTCCCTTTTGCGTATCACGGGCCACATAAATGACGGTACGTATGCGGATGATATCTTCTTCTTCCTTGAATTCCTCCACGTCTACCTCTACGCTGTATGGAACCTCTTTCTTATAGTTGAGGAGGATCTGCTCACGAACGATTTCACTCACAAAGAAGCGCTCGGTTTTGTCCGTAAGGGCATCCTTATCAAAATACGGAGGTGAAGGTGGGATGAGCGCAACTAATCGGTCCAATAAATACGTCGTATTCGCCTGCTCTAGGGCAGAGATAGGAATGATTTCGGCGTTGGGCAAATGCTCGGCCCAATAGGCCACTTCCTCTTCCAACTTCTCCTGATTCGTTGTATCGATTTTATTGATGATCAACAGCACTGGAACATTGGTATTGAGCAACTTCTGGAAAAAACCCTCGTCCTTGAGCGCACGATCACCAGGTTCCACCAAATACAAGAACACATCGGCATCGTCAAAAGCATCGGAGACGAACTTCATCATATGCTCCTGCATCTTATACACCGGCTGAATCACACCAGGAGTATCTGAAAAAACTATTTGATACTCGGGCTCATTGAGTATGCCAAAAATCCGGTGACGAGTAGTCTGCGCTTTGGGCGTAATGATGCTCAAGCGCTCGCCTACCAAGGCGTTCATCAAAGTACTTTTCCCCACGTTGGGATTCCCGATAATGTTGACGAAGCCGCTTTTATGTTCCATATGGCAAAGATGCGATAATTGTGGCCCATTTCGATAGGATTAAAACTGCTTTTTGATTTATTGTAAATCATTGATAATCATACATTTATTTTCGCTACCTTATTGCCAAACAAAACCAACTAGTTATGAAAAAACATGTTCTATTCATGGCTCTAGGCTTTATGGCTTGGAGTTGTACAGCCCCCGAACCAGAGGCTGAAGCTACCCCACCCGTATTGGAAGATGGGGCATATTCATTGACCCATGCAACGTGGACATACGCTGATACCGTCGTAGAATTTGAACCGCAACAGATAAAGATCTACGCCGATGGACGCTACATGTTTGCTACCTGGAATTCCACTACCAACTCTCCTGCAATGGGTGCAGGCGCAGCGTGGAGTGAAAATGGAATGATGTACGAACAACCTTATCACAATGCCAACGGAGCAACGGACTCGTCACAAACGTTTGAGCTAGGAATTACCGCTACCGAAGGAGGCTTTGAACAAACCATTGCCGGTATGGACGATAATGACTCGTCTAGTTTCGACTTGTACGAAAATTGGCTGGCCCTTGAAGGCGAAGCTACTCCTTACGATGGACTCTGGGTACTTACCTCACGTAACGAAATTGAAGGAATCAACGACTTCCAAGAAATCAAAATGATTGGTGGCGGACACTTTGTTTGGTACCATACTTGGAGCGATACCGTTGACCATGCTGATTTCGGTTATGGCCAATTCATTGATAACGGTGATGGCACGGCGACTGAAGTTGCTCAGGCAGGCTCCATTGAAGGTTATGAAGGTGAATGGAGCATCAACTATACGCTCATCGGTAGTGACATGCTTCAGCAGAGTTACATTAACAATACTGATTCAACGGAGGTCTTCCAGAACTACAAAAGACTTTAAACCGCCCTCCACATACAGAAGCGACCCGGCCCTTGCGGCCGGGTTTTTTATTTGTCAGGCATTTGTCTTGAAAGAAATTGGGCCAAGTCCCCTCTAGTCCCGATTTTTATGGCATACAAACATTAGCTATGCGTTCCATTTTTGTCTTTGCGTTGCTCATCAGCACGACTTCACTACAAGCCCAAGTTTTTGACACCCTCGTATGGGCGGATGAATTCAACGTCGACGGCTCACTAGATACCTCAAAATGGTGGCAGCAAACCCTCCTCCCAAATGCTGGCCAAAGCTGGTGTAATGGAGAAATACAACATTATACAGACCGCGATACCAATGCCTATGTGAGCGGTGGAAGTCTTCATCTAACTGCACTTCGTGAGACCTTTACAGATCAAAACGTCACTAAAGATTATACCTCAGCTCGCTTAAATTCAAAATTCGCCTTCACCTATGGTCGCGTCGAGGTTCGAGCTAAACTTCCAACAGGCGTAGGAACATGGCCGGCCATTTGGATGCTCGGGCAAAACATCACTGAAATAGGTGCGTATTGGCAAGTACAAGGCTACGGCACCACTGGTTGGCCAGCTTGTGGTGAGATTGACATCATGGAACATTGGGGGCACAATCAAAACTATGTCTCAAGCGCCATGCATACCCCGTCAAGCTTCGGTGGAACTGTGAATGTCGGGGGACAATACGTCAGTGGTGCCAGCACAAGCTACCACGTCTATGCCCTTGAATGGAGCGAAACTAAAATGGTGTTCAGCGTGGACAGCGTGGTACATTACACGTACGAGCCCTCTACCTACACTGCCAGCACTTGGCCGTTCTATGATCCGCAATACTTGTTGTTGAACATCGCTATCCAACCTTCTATAGACTCGAGCTTTACCAGCAGCGCAATGGAAGTGGACTATGTCCGCGTGTACCAGCAATCAAATTTGAGTATGGAAGAACAGGCGCAAAGGGGAATTGGGTCTATAGGAAACCCTTTTGAGGACCAATTATTTGTGCGCCTCACCGGTCCAAGTACCATCAACCTTTACGACATTACGGGCAAGCAAATCTACTCCCAGCTTCACGACGGCAGTGGGTACATAGATACCGAGGCCTACGCCCCGGGACTCTACGTATTGGAAATATTACAACCTGGATTTAAAGGCTACCGCGAAAAGGTTGTGAAGCGTTAGAACTTCAACTTTTCGTCCTTGTCCCAAAGGCCCCAAGAGGCACCGACATCGCCCTCTTTTTCAATCTTCCAACTCTCGTCGAAAGAGGAGAAATAGAACATCGGGATATCTTCCGACTTTGACCAGCGCTGAGCGTTGATGAAGTATTTCAAGCTGTTTTCAAACGAAGCGTGGGCACCACCAATGCTCTGACCACTGCTAGGCCATCCAGTCTCAGTGATCAGTACCGGCTTTCCTTTACCAGCCGCCTGTGCTTCAAAGTACATCTGTTTCATATACATGAGAGAATACTCCAGCGAACAACCCTCCCAATATGGATAGCAATTGGCCAAAATGATATCACATACATCTGCCACTTCTGGATGGTCTGTGAACTCATAATATGCATCAACATATCCCACAGGCACCTCGGTCACTTCTTCTTTGACGCGCTTGATATAGTCTATAAGGACATCCACCGTTAAGTCTTCGCGATACAATACCTCATTTCCAACAGCGGCTACATCTACCACGCCTTCTTTACACAATGAAATCAAGCCTTCGATTTCGCCTTCATTCTTTTCGAGGTCGTCGCCCAACCAAGCACCAACAAGGGTCTTGATGCCCATTTCATGAGCCACACGTGCGATAATTTCGTTTCCTTCGGTACAAGAGAACGTACGTACCCAAGAGATGTGAGGTTTAAGAATCGCCAATTTTCGGCGGACCTGGGCCTCAGATAATTGGTCCCCTGGCTTTTGCCCCTCATCATAGGCGCTAAAGCAAATACCGTGAATGCCGTTCTGCAACATTTGACGGCTCTGAGATTTAAGTTCTTCAAGACTAAGATTATTGACTACTGGTCCCGCCAGTGACAAAAACTTCTCTCTTCTAAAAGACATAGGTTTATTTCGGTTTATTGTTGAGATTTTCGTTGGTCCAATTTTGCTCGGACCTCTTTCGCATAATTTTCATCCACTTTGTAATTCCACATTACGGCAATGGCAATAAGTGTACAAAGTATTGGTAGTCCTGAGAAGAACATTCTAAGACCGTCTACCGCACCTTCTGGCTGCGCTCCACCACCACTTTGATAGTTCACCGCAGTTAAAATCAATCCGCTTAATGCACCGGCAAAGGCAAAGCCAAGCTTTACCATCCACCAGTAAATCGCTCCAAAGACCCCTTCACGTCGTTTACCAGTATTCAATTCATCAATATCAAGCACGTCTGAAGTCATCGACATCATGATGGTAAATAATCCTCCGATTCCGAAAGAGTGAAACGGCAAGGCGAACAAGAACATATAGGGCTTGCCTGGGATCATCAAGAACCAAAGCAATACATAACCGATAATAGAAATACCTTGGCTCAATATGAACGCACGTTTTTTACCTAGTGCCTTTGACATCCATGCTACAATGGGAATGACCAAGAATGTGGTAATCAACGCACCCACACTTCCAAACAAGGTAGGCCATACCCCGACGGCCGAAGCATCATCATTGAACAAGTGGCTTTTGATGACAAAAAAGGTGAAGCTCGCGATGGTATTAAATCCATTGAAAATAAGGAACGTTGAAATACACAATCTTCTAAACGGAACTGAGGAAAAGGCCTCTTTAAATCCAAGGGCGATATTCTTCAAGCTGCCGAAAATTCCACTGAGGTTTAGCGGCTCATAATCAACTCTGTCTTTTGTGCTTTCGCTCTTAATGAAAAAAGCAGGAGCCATTGCACAAAGCGTGAATACGACAGCGACCCAAACTGCTAAGGTACGTGTAGCCTCATCGGCGGTTGGGAACCAATCTGGATCGTACATGATCACCCAAAACCAAGGCGCAATAACCCAGGCCCACTGTCCTATCCATTGAGAGACGGCCATCACATTGGTTCGCTCGTGGTAATCGTCGCTCATTTCATAGCCCATACTAACATATGGAACCCCAAAAATGGTCAGCCCTAGGTAAAACACAAATGACCAAAGCATTACATAAGTAAAGTTGTAGGCCACACTATTTTCACGGTATAACTGCCAAAGACAAGCAAAAGAAACGCCCATAATTATGGCGCCGATGAACACATACTGTCTCCTTCGTCCCCATCTTGATCGCGTATTATCTGAGATATAGCCCATTATAGGATCCAATATTGCATCGAATGCTCGAGGAGCAAAGAATATTACACCCCACATCCAACCTGGGAACCCAAGATCTTGCACCAACACGACCATAAAAATTCCCATGGCTGCAGGAAACATTTGGTTGGCCAACATGCCTACCCCGAAAGCAATTTTTTGTCCTATTGGGACTTTATTCGTGACGTTGCTCATAAGTTGTTTTGTTTTGGATCTATCAAGATCGTTTGCAAGGCTTGGGGTGGTATATGTAGATTATACGATTGACCATCAATATCAAGCGTATAACCTTTCTTTTCTTCGTATTCGTTAAATACCGTAATGGCGTAAGTTCCATCTGGATTTCTGACGGCAGCAGCCATGATTTCACCTCCGGCAACCTCAGAGGACAGCACTACTGCTCCTGGCCTCATGAACTTGGAGAAGTGCGCCATTATGTAATATAAAGGAGTAAAATACACCTCATCAGTTTCGGGATCTACAATTACCGGGGCGATACACCAATTCTTAAACCAATTGGGCCCACCTTGTCGATCTAGGACCATATTCCAATCCACCCAACCGTCTACCCAGTGGTTCAAACAACCAATAATATCCCTGGCATAGCGGTGCGCAGGAGCGTATTTAGGGTGCAAGTATTTCTTATCCTCTTCACGCCAAGTATACCCCCAGTCCGTAGCTTCTTTCCTCCAATACCACTCGTCGTCTTGCCACACGGGCACCTCCGCATCAATACAACCTTCGGTTTCGATCAGGTATTTCTCAGGGGCCTTAGCATGGGCATATTCCAACATCTCCGGGAAATAGCTCACCGTACTCTCGTACCAGTGCACCGCCATCCCATCAAAATACTTGGCATTTTCCTCATTGGCATACATTTCGTCTGCCCACTCTTCAATGCCTTCGCGGTTCTGATCGTAGCCTAAAATAACTTTATCACCTTTCCCATCCGCTTCAAGAGTTGGCCCTAGGTGATTCTTGACAAAGTCCACCATTTCCTGCGGACTGTAGTGCATGCTCTCCCAATTATTCCCGTTTCCATGAGGCTCATTTTCAACGGTAAAACCCCAAATAGGAATGCCCTCGGTTTCATATGCATCGACATATTTTGAGAAGAATTTGG
This sequence comes from Schleiferiaceae bacterium, assembly GCA_030829675.1. Classification (GTDB taxonomy): domain Bacteria; phylum Bacteroidota; class Bacteroidia; order Flavobacteriales; family Schleiferiaceae; genus UBA10364. The sequence goes on along the minus strand of JAURAE010000003.1, from coordinate 14,875 downwards.
CCCATGTTGGATAGTATTGAGGAAGCAACTTGCCGCCTACCCAATGATTGTTGTCTTTCATCCATGGAGCTGCCGTCCAAGGAGATGCAAATAACTTAAAACCTTCCGTTGAGATTGATTGTGCGCCTTTGATCATAGGAATCAAATCATCAAGATCCTCCTCAATAGTAAAGTGCTCCAAATCGACATCACCTTCCACCGGAGTGTAACTGTAATTTGAGAGGGAAAAGTCACATGAATTCATGTGGGTACGCATCAAAGAATACTTGGCCCCATCATCCGAAAAATAGGCTTGCAGTATTTTATTGCGATTTTCTTCGCCCAATTGATTCAATAAGTAAGCCGAAGCCTCAGTAAAAGCGCCGCCAAAACCAGTGATTGTTTGCTTTGCTTCTTCCACATTCACACGAATGAGAATGGGATTTTCTGTGGATTCAAAGTCTTGTACCTCAGTTAACGCATTTCCCCCTCTAGACGTTTCGAATACTTGCATGGTAGTATTTGGTTCGCTACCATCACCGCAGCTCAATAAAGCCAGCGCTAGACCGAAAAGTGATGTTTTTGTAGCTAGGTTCATCGGTTTTTAGTTTTTGGTGAAATGTTCGATTACTACTTCCCAACCTTTTTTAGGTTGACGGTCGATATCTACAATTCCCCAATATTCCTCATTCGGAGCGCCATCGTACGGCACACCACTGCTTTTTGGCGCCCAACCACCAATATCTTGTTTATCCGGATTGCCCGCTTTCCACCATCCGTCAGTGAACGAGAACAATAGCAAACCTTGGTTTTCAGATTGTCTTGCCAAAATTTGATCGATGATCGTATCCAAGGCCACCGCTTGGGCGTCCTCGTTTGGCCCTTGTGCAAATCCTGCATCGGCAATGCGCATGTAGCTATCTGCTCCAACCTCTGAGAAATAGAACGGCTTATTGCTTACCGCGTTCCATTCGTCGATAATCGTGGCCGGTTGGTCCCAACGGTACACATTCAAGCCCCACATATCCACTTCCGCGCCCATGTGAAAGGCCAAAGAATCCGGTAACTCGCCATGAGCCGTCGCAACGGGATGTACAGAGTCCAAGGCATGGATAGCACTCACCGCCTCCTTCAAAGCGATGTACCAATTCATGATATCACCCTCGAACCATTCAGGGTGGTAGTTATACTCATTACCCAATTCCCACATCAAAATCGCTTCATGGTCTTTGAAACGCTCGACATACTCGAGGTAAGAACCTGAGAGCAAGTCATAAAATCCGTTTTGATTGTAACCGAAACCCACGACGACTTTCATGCCTTTCTCAGCAATCTTATCCAACACCTCTACCTCTTCAATAGGGGCATAGGTGCGAATAGTGTTCATCCCGGCATCCACCATCAAAGCAAGATCTTCATCAATGCGGTCGAAACTACGGATGGTATCACCCTTGGCAACTGGGTGGTAGCACACTCCTTTCATGTACATCGGAGCACTCACCTCAGCCGAAGTTTCTTCTACGACCTCAGTAGTACAAGCAGTAAATACAATAGCCGCAAGCAAACACAAACCAAAACGTAAATACATTCCCTTCATCTTTATTCGTTCATCGTTTTAGGCACTAACACAGTTGCTTTTACCGCCACACTATCCCCACCGAATGACTTGGTGATGGTATTGCCGTTGCGCATTAGTCCTTCAAAAATACCTTGGTCCACTAAAGACCATATTGCGTACTTCGCCTGCCCATTCAGGGTAATCAGGCCAAAGTTGTTTTCACTTCCTTCTTCGTGATTGGGATCCTTCCATGGCTCATCAAAGGCCTCAAAATAGAAGCATGCAATACCCGCAGAATCTGTCCACGCGCGCATCTTCTTGTAGTAGAGCGCCTGCTTCACTTCATCCGCAGCAAACGAACCATTAGGACCATATAACCCACGACTCACACTGGCCCAACCGGTCTCCCCGATGTGCACAGGTTTCTCCACCCCTACACTATCGAGATAGGCCTTCACACTGTTGTACTGGTTCTTCGCATAGAATACAGCGCGATTCATGGCCAATTCCACTCGCTCATCATCACTAGCATCTGCCACCGTACTTTCATGAACCTCCCAGAACGCAATATTGTAATGGGTATCGTGAAATGGATAGGTGTGCATTGAAACATAATCCACCGCGTTGGCCAACGCTTCGAGATCCTCATTGTGGTAATCTGGACTACCACCGCCCCATGAAGCGAAATTATCCGAGCTTGTGATCCAAATATCCGGGCTCAGTTTGCCCATGGTTTTTAACTCCTGTAGGTAATTCACATATTTCAGGATGACCCCGGGCTTAACAAAGTAGCTCCAAGCCCAGTGCACCATAGCCTCATTGCCGACAGCAATGACCTTGACAATATCAGGGTATTCGTTGGCATAATGTACCGCCTTGCTTATCTCACTTTCATTGTTGGTCGGATCCTCAAACTCATGATTCGGGTGGTCCGTCCACGCATCCTGACAATCAATCCAGGCCCCTAACATGACATACATTTCGAAGGTCGGATCTTCCTGCTTCAGCTCCCGAATGGCTCGAAGAACATTTGGGGCATGGTCCAATTGTAGGTTGTAAGTCCGCAAGACGCGAATGCCCATGGCATGCATGATCTTCATGTCGTTCTTCAACTGCTGGATCGTCGGCTGTACCTCACGTGATTTCGCACGGTAGCCACCATAGGAGATGGCCTGATACTCCGGGTTCCCTAAAATTTCTGCCGCGGTTTTCATTGGCGTCGTATTTGTCGGTTCATGAGCACAGCCGAAGAGTGCGACGAAGGCGCAAACAATTCCGACTATGTTCCATGTACTCTTTTTCATTTTTTCGAAGTGTCCAATTATTTCACAACCTCCACCTCAATGCGTAATACCGATTGACGGCGCTGGAAAATCTCCGTCGAGGTCGCCACATCCAAGGCTTGCCCGTCGAAATCCTGCACGCTATCCTGGCGAATGACTTTGATGCTGCTTTGCGAAGCACGCTTGTACACCACAGGGACTTGGCAAACGGTAAAGGCCAATGACCCCGCCTCCAATGCTAATTCCTGCTCCGTACCTGCCACATCGCGGTAGTGGAACACTTGTCCTTCTGAAAGGAACTCCGATGTTTTCAAAATCTGAGGCGTGAAGTGCAATGCTCCGCCTGAAACGCGAACGCCCAGCTCTCCAAACCTGCTCAAAATATCTTCTTTCACCTGTCCGGTCATCCCAGGCTGCTGCGCACCTTTCCCTCCTGGGGTGTGCGAATACGGATCTGTTGGGAAGGCACCATAAAGCTTCGGTGATTTATGGGCTCCAATACCGGCAAGGATCTCAAAGTAGTGGTCGAACAATCGACCGACCAACGCACCTTCGGCATCCTCATCCAAGGCGCGCTGTGTGTTCTCATAAGCCGCCAACAAAAGCTTCGACACCATGTGCCAATAGATCGAGCCTAGTCCTTCGTAACCAAAGAAAGTCCCTGAACGGCCGGTGAATGATTTATGATTAAACACCTCTTCGAAAATGGTGCTCAACAACTCCGTTTCACGCTGTGCCAATGCCTGGTACTGCTCTGGCAACTCCTTCAACGCGGCTTTCAAGCTATCAACATTGTTGAAGGTTCCACTAAAGTGATAGCGTCCATTGCAATCTTTGGTCACGACCTGACGGTTGCCCGCTGCGACCAATTCTTTAAGCAAATCACTCTGCTCCGCACGCGGTGTAGAAATGACATTTTTTGCCACAAAACGAGGCAGCTCCTTATTCGGGTAGAGAATGTAGCTATACTGATCTTCACGGAACAATGCACTGGCCTTCAACGCATCCAATACCGCCAAACTCTCAGCTGTATTCAAATACCCTGCGCTCAAAACAGCCACTTGTCCTTCTAACATTTCCGAGAGGTAAGACACTGCAATGCCATCTTCTTCTACTGTCATCAAGTTATAGGCATGGTACAACCCATCGGCACGCTTGTTTGCACGGATAGAATGCTCCAAATGCTCACGTGCCGTTTGAGAGAAGGACTTCACGTCGGCGATGGAAAGTTCCACAAATTCGCCACTAAACCCTACACCATAAATACTCGTTCTATATTTTTCCGCCGCCCTACCCAAGGCATCCAAGACGCCTTTGCGATCTTGATTCGAGATAGATCCGCTCAACAATTGACGAGAAGATTCGAGGGCAGTTTTAACCTCAGTATAGAAGGTGGCCAATTCCTTTGAAACGCTCACCTTATCTTCGTTCCCTTCGACCAATTGCTCGAAGAATGCCAAGAATCTACGCAGGTAATACAAGGTCACCATCGACACTCCATTTCCTACCAGTGCATTGTTTGCATCGTTCCATTCCGGACGTTGTGTATTCAACCAAATCCCCGCTTCTGGAATGAAGTTCGAAAGCTTTGCCAACACTGTAGCTAGGATCTTCTCAATGAAGTTTACGTGGTGGATCTCCTGCTGCTGGTTTTGCAACAACGCACCGTCCACACCCATCTTCGCACGCATTTCCTCAATGGCTTCATGCCCCGTCAAATCAAATTCAATGGTATCCTTTGGGTTAGCCAAGAGGTCTTCATACTTCTTGATTTTGTACGGCACATTAGCATATACGAAGCTCGCCTGACCAAAGTAAGAAGCCAATTTCTCTGGGTAGTACTTTTCGCTAAACTCCAAGAATTTCAGCAAGTAAATGATTTGGTGATCGCCCCAGTACCCGATGTACGACCAAGGATTATCCGGCTCAATAATTTCCCAATCAAAGCCATCCTTTGTCACTCGGTAAGGGTTGTATCCGTCAAAAGTCGATGCGTTCAAGAACTTGTGAATCATTCCCTCCATGAACTCTGGATAAGAATGCGCAAGCGCTTCCCAATTCTGGAAAATATCTCTCCAGTTTCCTTGGTAATCCAAAATCTTGGAACCGTCTTCTTCGTTGCGTGTGTTGATCGAGAACTTATTCCATGGACGCGATGGATCGCCGTGACGACGGCTAAATTTCAACGGCAGGTATTCAGTACACAATCGAACAAAATCAGCATCGCCCGCATTCGCAGCCAAGGCACGAATTTCGAATACATCAAAAACCTCGGGAAGGGCATTAAGTTCCTTCTCAAATTTCTTCGCTACAGCCCCGTTGGCCTTCATCATATATGGCACGAAGTCTTGCTTCTCAACGGTATAATTCAAATCAAAAATCCCCCCGCGCATGATGTTGAACATCGTGTTCGCGAAGTGACGATTGTTGAGTATGCTATCTGCTGTGAGTTGGAGGCCATCAGATGCCGCAACTAATTCTATCAAGTGCTTCGTCCCCGCCTCCACATCTTCACGAACAGCCGCGAAGAATGCATTACGTTCTTGCAAACGCGCCTTCGTCGCCGCTACGTCTGAAGGTCCTTGGTGGACATCAGCCACCAATGCCCAAGCAGCTTCGCTATTCGCAGCAATGGCCAATTCTGAGTGCACCAAGAAAGCACCTTTCTCAGCTTTCACATCTACCTCTTGCACCACTGGCTGTCCATTTCTGAATACATCCAACTGACGAGAAGAAAGGAGCACCTTGGTTTGCGGCAACCCGTACGACCAAACCGTATTTGCCTTCAACGCCTCGGAAGGCTCTGCACGGTCTACGATAATGGCGCTCAATGAGAAAATACCCAATCCTGTATCTGTTTCCAGCTCACATTTTTTGTAGGCATCCACCAAATTGCTCGACGCATTTTGCAATGCATCTTCAACGCCGTAGGGAAGAATATTCTGAATACCGTCCAACAAGGAAACGGAAACCTCATTATCGTTCAAGTTCTTCAGCACTGATTTTCTTACAAAGCCGAACTGATCACTAGAATTCCACTCATACGAGTAGCCCACGCCTAAATCGTGATTGATTTCTTCGAATATGAGCTTATTGCCGTAAGAGTTCTTGTACAGGTTGCGCGAGATTCGGTATATGCCCTTCAATCTATTTGAAAACGGCTCCCACAAACAGCGTTTTCCATCTTTGGTAACAATGAAGATGGATTTGCTCCCCGTCGTCTCAAAAGACTCACTGATTTTATCGTCCGTGTAATAGGGAAACAACGAATAGTTACTGTTCTTTCTACCGGCTGTCAATCCGCCCGTGCTAGAGATAAACATCCAATGATTCGACGAGCTTACGACGCTCATGAAGAATGGACGCATCTGGTCGTAGTTGGCAATCTTGTAGAACGATTCACCGTTAATGCTTACCGCCTCACCTTCTACGGCCGGTTGATTTTGCTGTGCAGGGATGGATCCCAGATAAATATGATCGTGTTCAGTCATCTGTAAAAAAACCGTAGGGTTAGGGACCTACGTATTTCAAAGTTGTGTCAGTTATACATTTGTTTTGTTCAGGGACCCTTTTTGAGGAGGATTTCCCAATTGTCGGGGCCAAGAGACCAAGAAAACCGAGGCCATTATAATCCTTTGGTTTTCAGTTGTATCCCGCAATTTCATTGGGCTTTAATAGCTCGTTTTATTGCGGCATGACAATATTAACAAACGTTTGCCGGAGTCCAGCCGGACAATTGCAGGACATTATAGCGTTTTCGGGGGTTAAAGGGTTATTATGCCTCTTTTTAGATCAAAAAAAATAGAGTACATTCAAGGCTATAAAACTGACTTCTCATGCGTCGTAGCCACCTCCATTTCGCCACCCTTCTCTTTCTAGTTTCGAATATCGCTTTTGGACAGTGCGGCCAAAACTACGATCGCGACGTACGTCGGATTGTAAAGGCATCCGAGAAGCTGCCTCACGAAAAAACAAGGATTGTTTTCGCCGGAAGTTCCACCTTTCGACTCTGGGACAACATGGCTGAAAGTTTCCCTGAATATGAGGTGGTCAACGCCGGCATCGGAGGCTCGTGTTTCGATGATCTCTATAGATATAAGGAGCAACTCATTTCAGACACGAAACCAGATATCCTCGTTATTTATGAAGGGGATAATGATATAGTTCATATAGAGGAAGACGGCAGCCAAAGAGAAGTATTTACTATTCATTCTGACACTTGGAAACTGATGAATTGGATCCAGAATACGCACCCAGACCTTCCCGTGTTTTTTCTTTCACCAAAACCTTCGCCATCACGATGGGAGCATCTAGCGAGATACAAGGCAGTGAACAGACTACTTAATGAAGGAGCAGAAGCGTACAACTATCACTTCATGGATTGCTGGCCTTGGCTCACCGATAAAAACGGAGAGGTCGATTCCAAACTTTTTATTTCTGACATGCTTCACCTAAACTCCAAAGGGAATGGACGACTAGGCTATCATATTTCGGAAATAATTCGCAACGCTCACCCCGAAGAAAAAACACTTAATGTATTTATTGACCAATGGCACCTAGCTGCCGCTACTGCTGATTCTGCTGCTTATTTCGGAGCCTTTTATAATGATGAAAGCATCTTCCAAGGCACCGACGGCGGTGAATATTGGACCGCCGGAGTGTTTCGAGAATGGGCCGCTCCTTACTTCCGAAGAGAAAGCGCTTGGACCTTCGAAGCCTTCGAACGCCATTGGTACAGAAAGGGAAACACACTATGGTTCAATGAACGACTAGATTCACCGCACATGGGCAAATGCCGCGGCGTTGGCGTTGTGCGCGCAACAACAGACGGTCTAAAAATAGACCACTACAGCTTGAGCTTTGAAGTTCCGAATGAAGTGGTAGGAGAATTAGTTCCATTGGCCACACCACAGCGTATAGAGGTATTGAAGTACCAACAAGAATTGGACGATTTTTATACCGATTCCACGACCAGTCCTCTAACTCCAGAAGAACGCGCCGCTTTCCAAGGACATGAATTCTTCAGCTACAATCCGGAGATGGCCGTTGAGGCGAACATTGAAGTGCTCGAAAATGAACCGTGGTTCAACATGGCCACTAGCTCAGGCGTGAGTAGACAATACCGCCGCTACGCCAAGGCCACTTTCGAGGTGCGCGGACAAACTTTGGAATTGTACCTCTACCAAAGCAAAAGGTTGATGGCTATGGAAGAATATCAGGACCACCTATTCCTTCCTTTCATGGATAAAACTACGGGGATTAGCACCTACGGTACGGGGCGATTCATGGACATCACCAAGCCCAAGGGAAGCACCATGGTCTTGGATTTCAACTATGCCTACAATCCATATTGCGCCTATACCGACGGGTACTCATGTCCCATTACTCCTCAAGAAAACTACATCGACATTGAAGTAAACGCAGGAATCAAGGGACCGGAAGGACATTAATTTAACTCCCCGCCAAGGGACTGCCGAACACACCAACGGCCAACTCCGCCCAAACCAAGGCTAAGGCAAGCACCACTATAATGCCCCACGCCCAGCGGCTTTGCTTGTTTTTGGCCTTGGTAAGCACAAAGTCAAGCACGAAGCTCGTTCCACCCAGTAAGATGGCGGCGACGATGTAATCGAATCCCGACCAATGTACTTCTAGAGAAAATTGGCTCCCAATAAATGGCACAAGCAACAATGCACCTGAGCCGATGAGTAGTGACTTTAGACGTGTGGTCATGCGGTTTAATTTTTGGTGAAGATGAGGCTTAATTGGCTACCGAAAAGATAAGAAAAACTTAAAAAAAACTAGTCGGTTGCTAAGGCCACTACCACTCCGGGGTATTCCCTACTTTAGCCCTATGCAACTAATCTCCCCCAAATACCTCTGGGTCCTCGGCGCCACCGGCTATGTCGGCAAACATGTCGTGTTTGAGCTTTTGGAGCGCTTCAAAGACGATCCATCTACACAAATTGTGGCCGTGGGGTACCAAAGTATTCATGAAGAGATCATGGAGCGCACACATTTTCTGATGATGCCGCTTGGGGAAATTGGCCAAAAATGGTTGGATAAGTATCCGCCTTCGGTTGTTTTCCATTGTGCCCGAATGGCAGGAAGCACCGATAGAAAAAGATTCAGGGCAGCGCGCAAAGGAGAAGGGGCGAATCGACGATTAAAGGAGCTTTTGGAGGCACTCCCACACCCGGTCAAACTGGTGTACTGCAGCGGTACGTTGATGTATGGCAATCACACTTCGGCGGTATTGGAAGGTACAGAAGAACGCCCCATCGCCTACGCTCGAGCGTACGAGCGGGCAGAACGGCCTTGGAAAGAAGGCTCTTTGAAAATGGATATCAGAATAGCCTATCCGGCTTGGATTTTTGGGCCAGAGTCTTGGTTTGAAGCCTTCTACTTGAGGCCCTTCAAAGCCACGGGGGCAGTGGCGCAAATAGGCTCGGGAGATGCCATGATGAATTTGGTACACATTAGGGATGTCGCCGGCCAACTCCTTCATATTGCCCTACATGGGGAGCCCGGGGAACGCTACAACCTATACGGTGGTGAAGCAGTGCGGCAAGGAGATTTTGCCGAAGCCGTCGCCTCGACCTTGGGCGGTGAGGTGCGTGTGATGACCGAGAAGGAATTGGTCAATCATTATGGAAAAACCATTGCGGAAGCCTTGACTTCGTCTATTCCACTGGGCACCAAACATGGGTATTGGAAGGCCCGTTATTCTTTAAAATTCCCTGATTGGCGCACCATGGTCGAAGATGTGGTGGCCAATTATTTGCGAAACTCGTAAAGCATGTATTCGCCTAAGGTACCCACGGTGGTGCGGGACAGGCTTTGGTCCCAGCGCCAGAGCAGCATACGGACCTTTCGCGGGAGTAGTTTGTGAATCTTGTGGTAATACCAAGCCGGGAACAAGATGCTGTACCCACGCTGGTCGACGCACGACAGTGTTGTGGAACGTTTGACTTCACCCGTGGTGTAGCATTTGGAAGCAAGGAATTGGGTTGGGGAATACCCGCCCCAAACTTTCTTAAGTCGGGCAAAGGCCCATTTTGGTTTGCCCTTCAATAGTTCGATTGCCATGCCTCCCACATACCATTTGTTGACGAAGGTGAGCACCATCCGACCACCGGGCATCAATAATTTTTCAAGTTCCTTCATCGCCAAACCTAGGTCGTCCACGGTATTCAGGGCGCCGAAGAATACATAGATCATGTCGTAGCGGACTTCGGGAAATCTGCTTTCAATATCTTCCACACTGCCTTGTGCGACACGGGCATTGGTAAACTTCCCTTCGTCGATCTTCCCCTGGGCTATACGCACCATCTCAGCGCTAATATCCACCCCGTACACTTCGGCCTGAGGGTGGGTTTGTGCGAAATGCGTGAGGTCGAATCCAGGACCAAAGCCCACCTCGAGCATGCATGAAAATTCGTGCTGACGCACGTGTTCGCGGAAGCTCTGGCGTATGCGCTGCAATGCATCATTTTGCCAATAGCGACGCTCGAAGTCCACGGCATCCTTATCGTAATAGGCCCCCACCTCTTCGTAATACTGCTCACTCATGGCTTTTGATCATTATCATCGCCCCAAAGGTCCAAAAGAGGAAGGCAAATCCGGGTTGATTCAGGAAATTATTGACGTTCATATGAAATACGTAGGTGGTCAAGCCCAAAACATAAGGCACCCAATGCATCTTCGCGGAGGCCCACAAACCGCGCCTCATCCAAAGCCCCAGCATCAACACAAAGACCAAGACCGAAGGCCAACCGTTCTCGCTAAGCTGCAGCAATAATTCACTGTGTGCAGATCCTCCCGAGCCTTGCGGCACATCATCTGGATTGCGCACACTCAATCTATTCTTCAGTCCTGCCTCTTGAAAAGGGATGTACTGGAACTGGTAGGTCCCCGGTCCAAAGCCCATATGAGGTCGTTCCTGGAACATTTTAAGGGCCGACACCCAACGGTTTAATCGTTCCATATTACTAACGTCCGTCTGCACATTCGTTACCGAAAGCGTTTCTTCGAACACATTGGCATTGGGGTCGTGGCTTTCGACAGTGTTGTAAGTAAAGGCCTCACGAATCTTTTCTGGGCCGATGGCAAGAAAACCGAGAGCTATGATCAAAGCCGGCGCAATGATGCGGGCAGGTTTGGGCAGGCGCAGTAGACCGAGGGCAAAGAGCATCACCACCAGAGACAGCAAGGCAGCTCGAGATTCAGAGAGCACCACTATGGCCACTGCGACCAGGGAAAAGATTAGATTCTTGCGTGATTGGGGCACAAGACCAATGAAATATCCTGCGAAGATGGCCGCCACGGCACCCACAAAGGTGCTCGAATAGTAGAACGGTTTGAAGATCCCCACGATAGTGATGGGGTTGAAGTCGTACTGGTAGAATTGGGCCCAACCCCACAGCGCTACGCCCACGAAAGAAATGAAGTAATTTCTAATCCAACGATGGGCTTCTTCCCTGCCAAAATTCAAGGTGCCGTAGTAGAAAACCACGACGTATATGGCGTTGATCAAGGCAAATTTTACGCTCACTTTGAGCATTGAACTCAGTACTACGGGCAGGACAAAAGATAGGATCCAGACTATGGGGAGCCAATTCTTCCAACCCTTCGGCCAAGATTGTTCCTTCGCCATAAACAGCACCACCACCATGGCAAGCACACCTATGCCCCATTCGCCAGGCAACATCATACTCACCGCATCTAAATCCACCTTTACACTCCAGGGCAGTACCGCCGCGAGCGCTCGAAAGGCAGGGATTTGCCAATTCTTTTCGTAAATAATTACCGCGACCGTAAGGGCTGAAAGCCCAAGAAATACCAAGGCCCAATGCTCGGTCCACCACAGCGCAGCAAGGAACGCCAACACCGGCAAAAGAGCTTTGAGAAACCGAGGCGCAAGGTGCATCGAAGCGTTATTTTTTCATCACATCAACCGCCCAAAGACCTACTAGAGTCAATATTCCGGCAAGTATGCCGGCAGCCCACCAAGGCAGGCCCGCTGGACTCGTCGGAGCAACGGCTTCGAAAATGATATATGATTTTGGAGCTGGAGCCTGAAGGTAGCCTTTGAGTTCCTCTTGCTTGCGCTGAGCTTGTGTCCACTCCACCACAGCTGCCCCGTATTGACGCTCCTTTTGAAAGAGCAGCGCAGCCAATGCTAAAGAATCCGTTTGTGCCTCGAATCGAAGAGAGTCTAGAACTTTTCGAAGGGCCTCACTTTCGGTGGCCAATTCCTTAGTGCGTTCATCCACAAACCCCAAACTCTGCCCCACATTCTGACGAAGCATCTGCTGCTTGACAGAATCCGTCAACACCACAATGGCATTCGCCGCATCCGCCGCCAGTTGGGCCTCAGGGGCCAGTGTTTCCAACAAAACCGCACCGTTGCGCGTACGGCTAACTTCGTAGGTAGTTTGAGGGCCAAACTTCTCCTCGACCAATAATCCAATGGTTCGACTGTCCATTAATTCCAGATGCGCATCTACCTCAACTGGCGAGCCGAAGCCCATCCCGTTTTGGTCGATCTGCTTTTCAAGTAAGGTCAACGGAACGAAAAAGGTGCTTTCCGCTTTGAATTTGGCCGGTTTAAATAGCATAATAACTCCTGCCACCAAGGCTACAACAATGGAGAATACTAGATTTTTTCTATTCATGATTGTCCGATTTCTGCGCGAGGTGCGCCAGTAATTGTTCTTCTACGCTATGTGGAAAATACGCACTTACACCTTCCGATGTATCGTAATAGCCGCTCGCTTTGCGTTGCTGTTCCACGTGTTTCGTAAACAGGCGATGGGCCTTGCGTTCCAACGCCTGCCCGCCTATGAATTCCAAGGTTGCTTCCAACGGCCTGAATCCCTTACGGCGCTCCTTTTGAGGTTGCAATTCCAGATTAGGGAACTGATGCTGTACCCATGGGTTCGCGGCGAAAAAAGCATGGAGCAAAGGCTCGTTGGTCAACGCCACTAGAGAAGCGGCCTCAGTGGCGATGTAGATGTTTTTCTTATTCAGGACCAATTCCTCCTCGCTCATCAACAGGTTGATACAGAAATACTTTTCTCTGTTGAGTAGCACAATCTTTTTAAACGCAATGAGCAACAACTTCGCGGCCCATACGCGGCCCGCTTTAGTAATGATGAAAAAGTCGAGATCATCGTCCTTCCTGGTAATTCCATGTTTGGATAAAGACCCTGATAAATAGACCCCGCGAACGTAGGGGAAACGATGAATGAACGCCCCAACCCTCTTCGCGGCTTTCATCATTTTCTGGTTCCTTTTGGTGTGCCTCAATCGAATCTCAATGTGCCCTTTATTCAAGGCGTAGAGTCCGTCTTTCGATACAATATCTCCAGTTGTGCAAAGGTGATTGAGGGCAGAAGATAATTGGTCCCGGGTGGACTTAATGGTCAAATATTTATGGACCTCTTCGCCGTACAATGCATGCTCAAAAAACTCAAAATACCGCAGCGTTTGAAGTACCGCTATGTGCAGCTGTTGGGCGGCGATATGAGTGTGCGTTGAAGTCAATGTTGAAACGGCAGTGCTTAGTTACTTTCAAAGGTACGACTTCAAAATTCTTGAATAGCGCGGATTGTTATTAAAGGCAGGATTGCCAACCTTGCTGCGCAAGGATTGGCGGACCTAAATCTTGATTGAAAGGAGTTCTGGTTCCACGAGTGGGACAAAGCTGTGCAATTCCTGCCCCGCTAAGCAACCCAAACAGCCGTGTGGCGTTGCGTAACTTTTTGCACATCATTTTCTGCACATCAACAATATAATGTGAACTCTCCCGTTTCATCCCACATAATAGATATTCTAAAATGAAAAAAAAACTATCTGCCTTAGCGATCTCAGTTTTTGTCCTGGCTGTTTCGTGGTCCGCAAACGCTCAAACGAATCAACTTTCTAAGTTTAACCTACAATTTTCCTACGGAAATGGCTCTAGCGTTATTAATAATGGAGGATTTAATACGAGGCTGAACACAACGAGTACCGAAATATTGGGGATATACCAAATAAATGAAAATCTGGGCTTTGGATCGGGCATCGCTGTGATGGGACTTAATGGTAATGGTTTCAACGACAAGGGAAACTTTAACCAAACTCGTGGAATCGTAAGAGTCCCTTTCCTTCTAAACTCAAATAAATATTTGTTCGACAAGACAGCGCTCATTGCGAGTGGAGGTGTTTTTGTCAATCATATCATTGAGGACACCTACAGATACATTGGATCTACCGAAGAATTCCAATTTGACAATTGGTCTATGGGTGCACAAGCCAGATTAGGAATTAGCTATGATATTTATTCAAACACAGCAATAGGCATCGTACATAATATTCAATATAATTTTTTGGAATTGTCTCAAAGCCAAAGCACAATTGATACTGAAATGAGTTCAAATACCTTCGATTTGTTTGTTAAGTTGAAATTTTAGCGCATTTACCGTTAAACTAAAGGGTTTTTGGGCTTGCGGCCAAGGAACCCTATTGAGGACTGAAAACCAGCGATTGTGTTGGTTTTTTTATGCCTTTTGTAAGCAAAGACTATCGTCGTTACCCGGACAGTCTAGAAAAAAGGTTAATGTGTGGTTAAGTGGTCCAAAGAAATTCAACCCCAAATTGCATAAGCCCTGGAACAGTAACACTGTACGATGTTCAACAGGGTAAACTAAGAGACCCTATGAAGTTTCCTTCAATGGGTTTCTTGGCAGCGGAGACCGGATTGCCAACCTTGCTACGCAAGGATTGGCGGACCTGTAGTGGGTGCTGAACAATGAAAAGAAAGCCTTCAAGCGCACAGCGCTCGTTGTCTTTTTTATGCCCTGCACTTTTGTGCGAGCACAAGTGCGGGCATAAAAAAAAGCCCGGAAACTGTGTTTCCAGGCTTTCTTTTCCTTGTAGACGTTCTGGAGAAAAGGTCGAATGTAAATCGAATAGATGAACCAGATCAGGTTGAGTGAATTATTGCCCGGTAAGGCCTTGCAATGCAACTATTGCCAACTTTTACTTTTATTAAACCTTTTCTTGGTTTTGA
>JAURAE010000039.1 GCA_030829675.1 Schleiferiaceae bacterium | reverse complement strand
TCTGAATCTGGAATCATATCTTCAATGCTAACATCTCCACCGGCATATTCAATATCCGTTCTGCGGTCATCACCAAACTTTTCTTTTACCTCTTCGAGCTCTTCTTTGATGATAGACATACGCAATGCTTTATCGTTCAAGATGCTCTTCAGGTATTCGATGGTTTTCATCAATTCTTCGTACTCAGCCTTGATTTTGTCGCGCTCAAGACCGGTAAGCTTTTGAAGACGCATGTCCAAAATAGCTTTGGCTTGAATCTCACTGAGTTTGAATTCAGTCATCAATCCATTCTTCGCATCTTCTGGTGTTGAGGAAGCACGGATGAGTTTGATTACGGCATCGAGGTTGTCAATGGCAATAAGTAAACCTTCTAAAACGTGAGCACGCTTTTCAGCTTGCTTTAGTTCGTATTCAGTTCGACGAACAACAACTTCGTGTCTGTGGTCGACGAAATGACGAATCATGTCCTTGAGGTTCAATAGCTCAGGGCGGCCATTGACTAGTGCGATGTTGTTGACAGAGAATGAGCTCTGAAGCTGAGTGTATTTGTAGAGCTTATTGAGGACTACGTTTGGCACTGCATCACGCTTCAAAACGTATACGATACGCATTCCCTTACGGTCACTCTCGTCACGGATATCTGAAATACCTTCAAGCTTTTTATCATTGACCAATTCCGCTGTCTTCTTGATCATGTCCGCTTTGTTTACCAAATACGGGATCTCAGTAACGATGATACATTCACGGCCTTTGACCTCTTCGATAACAGCCTTACCGCGCAACACGATACGTCCACGTCCTGTATGGAAGGCATCGCGAACGCCTTCATAACCATAAATGGTTCCGCCGGTAGGGAAATCAGGAGCGCTGATGTGCTGCATTAGCCCATCCACTTCAATCTCACTATCGTCGATATAAGCATTGATGGCATTGATGCTTTCGGTCAAGTTGTGTGGCGGCATGTTTGTCGCCATACCTACTGCGATTCCTGAGGCACCATTAACCAACAATCCTGGAATGCGTGTTGGAAGTACAGTAGGCTCTTTTAGGGAATCGTCAAAGTTTAGCTGCCAGTCGACCGTATCCTTATCGATGTCGGATAGCATGTCTTCTGCAATCTTGCGCATACGAACCTCGGTGTAACGCATTGCCGCTGGACTATCACCATCTACAGAACCAAAGTTTCCTTGGCCATCTACCAACATGTAACGCAATGACCATTCTTGAGCCATGCGCACCATGGTATCATATACGGAGCTATCGCCATGCGGGTGGTACTTACCCAATACGTCCCCCACTACCCTCGCAGACTTCTTGTATGCTTTGGTACTGGTTACCCCCATATCATGCATGCCGTAAAGCACACGTCTGTGAACGGGTTTCAAACCATCGCGAACATCAGGTAAAGCACGAGAAACGATTACCGACATAGAGTAGTCGATGTAGGAGCTCTTCATTTGCTCCTCAATGTTTATGGGGATAATTTTTTCTCCCTGCGCCATATTGTCAGTATTTAGGGCGGCGAGTGCCGCGTTTTTTCGTAATTTTCAAATATACCTTTTCACCCCCCGTTAATTCTGTGTAAGCGCTGTGAACTTGCGTCTTTTTTCCACATGCGAATGTTAACAAATCATTCTATTAACAGGGGTACATTGGGACGAATCTGCCATTAGATTTGAAAAGAAAGGTTGGCACGCTATGTGCATTGACTAAGACGGTAAAAGAACCAGCACAATATGGAAGAGAATTTTAGCCCCAGAGTTCGCGACGTGATAACCTACAGCAAGGAAGAAGCCTTGCGTTTAGGGCACGACTATATTGGTACGGAGCACCTTTTACTCGGCATTATCCGAGAAGGTGAAGGAACGGCCATACAGATTTTAAAAGACTTGGGATTAGACCTGAAGCAGGTGCGTTCCAAGATTGAAGGATTAAGTACGCCTTATGCGACAAATAATCCTGCCAACGGTAAAAATTTACCGTTGACTCGTCAGGCAGAGAAGGCGCTAAAAACAACATTCTTGGAGGCGAAATTATTTCAAAGCCCTATTATTCGTACGCCACACCTATTGTTGTGTATTCTTAGAAACGATAATGATCCCATTAGTGGGGTCATGGCGCAATTTGGAGCTTCCTATGATGCGGTGAAAAGCGAATACCAAAGCAACTACATTGAAACGGAAACGGAAGAGCCGAAGGATGATTTGATTTCTCCTTCAATGAGTTACGACGATCCGGATCAGGACGAAGGAAATAGTCCGTCTGGTGGACGTAGAAGTTCTCCAGTGGGCGGTAGAAAGGAAAAGTCAAAGACGCCAGTGCTGGACAACTTTGGTAAGGACCTAACACGATCTGCGGAGCAAGGAAAACTCGATCCTGTGGTTGGTCGCTCTATAGAAATCGAGCGCGTCAGCCAAATTCTCAGCCGAAGAAAGAAGAACAATCCATTGCTTATTGGAGAGCCCGGTGTAGGTAAAAGTGCCATTGCAGAAGGATTGGCCCTTCGTATTGTCAATAAGGAAGTGAGCCGAGTGCTATTCAACAAAAGAGTAATCAGTCTAGATTTGGCCAGTCTCGTGGCTGGAACGAAATACCGCGGGCAATTTGAAGAGCGTATGAAGGCGCTCATGAATGAGCTCGAGAAAAACGACGACATCATATTGTTCATCGACGAGCTACATACCATTGTGGGGGCCGGTGGTGCAACGGGATCTTTGGATGCCTCAAATATGTTTAAGCCCGCCCTTGCCCGTGGTGAGATTCAATGTATCGGCGCTACTACTCTAGACGAATATCGTCAGTATATTGAAAAGGACGGAGCGCTCGAGCGTAGATTCCAAAAAGTCACGGTGGATCCGACCAGTATGGAAGAAACCGTTCAGATTTTGAACAACATCAAGGACAAATACGAGGAGCATCACAATGTGAGTTATACGCCAGAAGCCATCCAGGCTTGTGTCAGATTAACACAGCGTTATATGAGTGATAGACACCTTCCGGATAAGGCTATTGATGCCTTAGATGAGGCTGGTTCACGAGTACATATTACCAATATTGAAGTACCTGCTACCATTACCGAACTTGAGGCTGAATTACAGCATATCAAGGAGGAAAAGGTTCGTGTGGTAAAGAGTCAGCGTTATGAAGAAGCGGCTCGCCTACGAGATGATGAAAAGAAGCTTGAGGCAAAATTGGCCAATGCAAAAGAAGCTTGGGAAGATTCCATTAAGCTGAACAAGAAAATTGTTGATGAGCCTGAAGTTGCCGAGGTTGTAGCGATGATGACCGGGGTTCCAGTACAACGCGTGGCGGCACAGGAAATGGATAAGCTAGCGAAAATGGACGTTGCTTTACAAGGAGCTGTTATAGGTCAAGATGAGGCAGTTAAGAAGATTGTTAGAGCCATTCAACGTAACCGCGCAGGATTGAAAGATCCAAAGAAGCCCATTGGATCCTTTATTTTCTTAGGCCCTACTGGGGTTGGAAAAACCCAATTAGCAAAAGAATTGACCAAGCTACTTTTCGACAGCGAGGATAACATGATTCGTATTGATATGAGCGAATACATGGAGAAATTCGCAATCAGTCGACTAGTAGGTGCGCCTCCGGGATATGTGGGTTATGAAGAAGGTGGTCAATTAACGGAGCGCGTACGACGCAAACCCTACTCTGTCATCTTACTTGATGAGATTGAGAAGGCACATCCGGACGTATTTAACTTACTCTTGCAAGCTCTTGATGATGGTCAGATTACTGATAGCTTGGGACGAAAGGTGGATTTCAAGAATACGATCATCATCATGACTTCGAATCTAGGTTCTCGTCAATTGAAAGACTTTGGAACTGGAGTTGGTTTTGGCACTGGTGCTCGTGCCCAGGGCAAGGGAGATATAGAAAAGAGCGTCATTCAAAGCGCATTGAAGAAGGCTTTTGCCCCTGAATTCTTGAATCGTATTGACGATGTTGTACTGTTTAATAGTTTGACTCGTGAAGACATCCACAAAATTATTGATATCGAGCTCAAAGGCCTCTTCCACCGTATTGAAGATTTGGGATATGCCATTTCCATGAGCCAAGAAGCCAAAGATCACATTGCTGATGAAGGCTTTGATGAAGCCTTTGGAGCCCGTCCTTTGGCGCGAGCCTTGCAGAAATTGGTTGAAGATCCTTTAGCAGAAAAAATCATTGGTAAAGAGATCGCGGAAGGCGATGCCATTGAGATTACGCTGAACGATAAGGAATTAGAGTTCAAGGTGACCAAGCCTAAAAAGGTGAAAGCACCGAAGGAAACGCCGAAACTTGAGGAAGGCTCGAAAGAAACAACTGCTCAGAAACCTACTGAGAAAAACGATTAAACAAGGATAATGGAGCTTGGTCGGTCCTCGACCAGCTTCATTCCTATGGCATTGATTGTGGGAGACGGCTGCACGGCGATGAAATGTTCCCGTATCCACTGTTCGTTGTGCAAGAAATCATCGTCGGTGTATATGCCCGTGATGCTCCCATTTTCAATGAAAAGCGCTCCTTGTTCTGGGCTCAAATCAATGAGGAACTTCATGGCTTGTTGCTCTTGAATACGCTCAAGGGCATCGGATAAGGTGATTTCCTCTCGTGCGGCTTGGTCCTGAAGTGCTGCGAGCCACTGTTGCCCGGCGAGGTATGATCCAAACCTAACCAATGCCCCATCCCCTATGACCTTCTGTACCACGCATTTGAGCTCCCCTCTCCCATTTTTATAGGTGTAGAGTCCAAATTTCAAGGCTTGTTTTTTCTGCGCCTTGTTCAGCGGTGGCCAATGTTGACGTATTAAATGATCCTCGTAGACTAGCGCGAGCGTTTCATTAGGCAGGGTCGTATAGCTGAGGGAATAACACTCTTTCATGAGGCGCTGGTACTTGGTACTGCCCTGCTGTGTGCTGAAGTGCTGGGTGATGCGGGATTTTATGTTATTTGCCTTACCGATATAGAGCGGAAGGCCCATTTGATCGAGAAATTGGTACACCCCGTGGGATTTTGGTAGGGTGTCGTAGTAATGCGACGGCATGTTGTCGGGCATTTGAATGCGCTTTAATAGGCCCAATTTCGGGTCGTTCAGCCGCTGCTCGTCATAATCGCCGTGCAAGCAATGGATCAATACCTCTGCGGCGCAAAGGGCATCGCTCAACGCCCGGTGCGGATTGTCGTTCTCCACCGCTAAGGCTCGCGATAAGTGCGCCAAAGAATAGCGACCAAATTCAGGAAATACGGCTTTACTATATTTCACCGTACACAGCTTCGGCATTCGCCAAGGATGACCCGCTTCACGGAAGGCGGCATCAATAAAACTGTAGTCAAAGTTGACCGAATGAGCCACGAAAATATCTCCTTCCAAATGTTTCAAAAGCTCCGGTATGGCTTCCTCAAATGTGGGCGCATCAGAGACCATATCATCGTTGATACCCGTGAGCATTTGGATGTTGTATGGAATGGATTGTAACGGGTTGATGAAGGTAGACCATTGGTGGGTGATCTTCTTGTGCTCGACATGTACGATACCGATCTCCGTAATCCCATTGCCATTAGGCTTTCCGCCGGTTGTTTCGATATCTACGACCACATACTTCATAGGGGTAAATCTATTGTATATTTAGCCTCATGGAACTGCTCATCATCATCTTATTTCTCACAGGTATCGTAGGCGCAGTATTGCCCGTTTTACCCGGTTCCTTGATCACTGCCGCAGCTCTTGTAGCAGGCATGTACGAAGCTGAAAGTTTTACCATCAACACTTGGATCTGGGTAATTGTTGGAGTTGCAGTTTTTGTGTCCGATTATTTCCTGCCTTCCATCCTCACCAAACTTGGGGGTGGATCAAAGCGAGCTGCCATAGGTGCGGGCATTGGTTTGTTGGTTGGATTGATCACGGGACCCGTTATGATTGTAGGGGCACTCTTGGGAGCCTTTATCGGTGAGTATATGGAACAAAAGGATACTGGGCAGAGCTTGAAAAGTGCCTTTATGGCCGTTCTTGGTTTGTTCACAGGGATCGTTATAAAATTGGTCTATACCATTGCGATGCCCATCCTATATTATTGGAATGTAATGTCATGATCGTCACATTCGAAGAACATAGCATCTCCTACCCCTCACTTGACCTTAGTGCAGGCCTACACTTGATTACAGGGGCATCAGGTACGGGAAAAACCACCTTACTTCGGGTACTTCACGGGGCTCAAGAAGCTCAGAATAAACCAAATTTAGATGGTGTGACAGCGCTCATGCCGCAACATCCGCAATGGATTGAATACGCCACGATGCAGGAGCAATTGTCCATGATGGCGGGAGATGGTTTTGAGCGGGATACGGTTGCTTTGGGAATTGGACCCTTATTACACAGATTTCCACATCAGCTCAGCATAGGTCAGTTGCAACGGTTCGCCCTCGTACTCGCCATGAACCAAGGCGCTTCCACCCTATTATTGGACGAGCCTACCAGTGCACTAGATGACGATTGGGCCGAGAAGGCATGTGAACTCTTAGACCAATGGTTAAGCGCTCATCCTCAAGGCAGGATTTATGCGGTCACGCACGACCAGCGCATGAAAGATAGATTCAACCATGTAAAAACGCTTGCCTTATGAGTTTGTGGTTGATGCAATGGAAACGAAAATGGGCCGCTCTGCTCATTGTCGGAGTACTGGCCTTAATCACGGGAGTATTCATTAAGGCTCCTCGTGCTTTGGAGCATTATATCTTCCACCAATGGGAAGAGAGTGCGTCCCAGGTAGATTTGATTGTCGGTTACAAGGGAAGTCCTATTCAAATTGTTGCGAGCTCTTTGTATAGACTCGAAAACCCAACGGGAAATATTACAGCGGCTACCTATGAGTTTTGGAAGACACATCCGCTTGTGGCAATGTCGACACCTGTTGCTTTAGGCGACAATGTGCAAGGCCATCCATTGGTGGGGACTGATAGTTCCTACTATCCCTGGTTCGGTCTAACATTGAAAGAAGGACATTTGCCGGCCGCTTCTGGCGAAGTGGTCTTGGATGAAGCCTTGGCTGATCAACTTCAGGTGAGTATAGGTTCGAGTCTGACCTCGGCACACGGCAGCGATTCGCGGGGCGAATCGCACGAACATCCACTACAAATAGTTGGGATTGTGGAAGCCAAACGCAGTGCTGATAAAAGTGCCTTATTCACAGTCCCTCAAACCTATTGGACCTTGCACCACAGTGCGGAACCATCCTACACCTCTGTGATGTTGAAACTGAAGTCTAAATCGGCCATGCTCATGCTGCCAAATATTATCAGTCAGCGTACGGACGAACAAGGGGCTTTCCCGGTATTCATTTTTGGTCAGTTGCAGAAACAATGGCAACCCACCATAGATCAGGCAACTCGTTGGTCTTGGATCATTGCCGCTGGAGTAATGCTCTTGTTTATTGCCTACATCTCAAACCTGTACAATTCGGAACGCAATACCATTGCCTTTTTGCGAAACCACCACGGAAATACTGCATCAATATTTGTGCAGGTCTTTGGTAATGTGATGGTCCTGATGATTTTGGGATTGTTGGGCTCAGAACTGATCATTCAAGGGATGATCGGTGTGGCGCCAATCCTTGAGGAATGGATGGCAATGTTGTTGACTGTGGCCTTAGGTGTGGGTTTGTTATGGATTAAACTGAGAAAGTCATGAGAAAATGGGCTTGGGTCATCGTGATGGCTGCCGGTCTTCAAGTCACTGCTTGGGGTCAGAAGGTGGTGTCCTGGGATTTATTGGCTGTGCCCTATAGCACGACTCCCGAAGGATTGTACGCACCACAATTCCCTTCTTGGCTGGACAGTTACAAGAATCAAGAGGTGGTACTGCAAGGGTATTTAGTACCAGTAGATGTGGCGACCAAGCAATATGCGTTGAGCCGTTACGCCTTCTCGAGCTGTTTTTTCTGCGGAAATGCGGCGCCGAATACCGTAGTGGAATTGGTCTTTAAAGATCAACCGGATCATTTGGTTACGGACCAATTCGTCGTGATTAAGGGCATCCTCGTGTTCAACGATAAGGACCCCTACCGATTGTTTTTTATCATTCAACAAGCTGAATTCTACGGATGAGAACAGGTGTAATCATAACGCTATTCTTCTTTAGTTTCTGCGGCGTAGCGCAAGAGCGACTGTCCTGGAGCGCCCTCGAGCAAATCGATTTCACCGAAGTGTATGACGAAGGCACGGCCTCCTGGGTCCAAGTCCCTCAGTGGACTCCAGAACAACGAGTGAATTGGGATGGAAAAGAAATGAAAATCACGGGATACGCCATCGTTCTAGATCCTGTCGACCATATTTATGCGTTGAGCGCCTTTCCCTTTTCAAGCTGCTTTTTCTGTGGTGCTGCGGGACCTGAAAGTGTGATGGAATTAGAGTTTGAACGCCCTGTGGACCTCATCACGGATCAAGTCGTTACGGTCATAGGAACCTTGGATTTGAATACTTCACCGGAGCATTTGCCCATAACCCTTGTAGGGGCTAAACTCAAAGAATGATTTTCGAATCTCCCGACATATTATGGGCCCTGCCCCTTGCCCTGCTCCCCACCCTTATACATTTGTTGGGCAAGCGACCTCGAAAACCTACGCCCATACCGTCCTTAATGTGGCTCAACACATTTAAGACCAGTGAACGCCGCCGACAAAAACTTCGCGATCTCATCGTACTGGCCATGAGAACGCTCGCCATACTCTCGGTCATTTTCGCCTTGGGACGCCCAAATTTTGGAGTTCGAGTACAGGAATTGGTCATCGATAACCACCCCGGCTTATGGCAACAGGGCACTTGGTTGGAGGAGCTGCTCGAGAAGCTACCAGCGGGTTATTACAACATTACCACTAGAGACGGAGCCCACTTTGAAAACATAGCCCAGTCGAACATTGCCGCACTGATGGAACAATGGCCGTCGAGCTCTATGCCGTTAAAGGTGGAATCTGCTGCGGTTTTAATGACAGCGGCGTATGGGCCTATTCCGAGCGGGTTTAAGGCCGTACTCGCACCAGATCGCGATTCATTGAGCAATGCTTGGATGGCAGGAAGTATAGAAGGTAAAATGGCTAGGGTCCAATTATTGGGTAGAGCTTCCTCCACCAATTGGTATTTGGAACAACGCGGGCAGCGTTTGATGGAATGGCAAGGCCTCGACGAAGTTCGTATTCCATTAGAGGGGCTGCTCCCTGATTCGCTCTATACCCTGCGTATGGAAGCGGATAGCGTTGTAGCCGATAACGCCTTGAGTTTTTTCGTGGGCACTCCTAGGGAAACTTGGCTGGTCAGTGGTCGAGATGCTGGAAATGTGCAGGATTTTATTCGTGTATTTGGGCCCGATTCTATGCTGCCCTACACCACCAACGAACTATGGTCCAGCCTTGGAGAACCTAAAAATTTGGTACTCGTCGGATTTGATTTTGTGCCAGAGGTGCTAGAAGAATTGGCCCATAATGCCCTAGTTTTTCCTTCAACCTCTTCAGAGAATACCCTCACTTCTGTGCTTCCGCAACTCGAACACCCGCTGTATTCAGAGCAATTCATTGCACCCTCCTTGCGAAATGATTGGCCCAGTCCAAAAAAATCCAAAGTGCTGAAGGGCCAATGGGAACCGCTACTGGCATGTTCTGAAGGCACCATAGCGGGCTTTGTATCCGGTACCACAGGAGCGATACTATATCAGCAAGGATTTGTGCCACAAGAGGTTGAGCATCCCTATTATAAAGCGTTGCACCAATGGATCATGCGTGATAGGAACGTGAATTGGGACATTCCAGCCCTAATAGGTCCAGATTTTTACCTCCAAAATCAACGTGCTGTTGGCTTTCAAACCCAGGCCATTACTGGTGCTAAAGGGATAGTTTTGCAAGATCCCATGAAAATTGGATTGCTTTTGGCGTTGGTTTTCGCATTAATAGCACTTATTTTTGTCAAAATTTTCTGAGATGCAGCTCCTTATCAAGAACGCTCACATCGTTGACATCAACAGCCCGTATCACTTGCAAACCGTTGATGTATTGATTGAAGGAGATACCATTACGTCTATTGGCTCACTTACTTCGGATACCGCCCAGATTTGGGATGCGGCCGGTGCTTCTGTGTACCCCGGTATGGCTGAGCTTCATAGTGACTTGGGTGAACCCGGTAATGAAGAATCAGAAACGTTGCTATCAGGTGCCGCGGCAGCGGCAGCAGGAGGATTTACCGCTGTAGGCGTGGTTTCTAATGGACATCCCTATGCCGACAACAAAACCGGTGTAGAATTCATAGCCAATAAGAGCGACCAAAGCCCTATTCACTTGATTCCTATCGGTACAGCCACCAAAGGACGTGCCGGCGAAGAATTAAGTGAGATGTTCGATATGCACCAGCACGGCAGCCCAATGTTTGGAGATTACAAGCACGGTATTACCAATGCCAACGTGTTGAAATTAGCCCTGCTATATTCACGTTCATTTGGCCGAATCATGGTGCACCCTGAAGACGAAAACTTGGTCGCAGGCGGTAAAATGAATGAAGGCGAAACCAGCACTTTCGTTGGTCTGAAAGGCACTCCTGCCCTGTCTGAATACCTCAGGATTTCACGTGACATACAGTTGTTGGAATACACCGAAGGTGCGCTCCACATCGCCAGTATCAGTACAAAAGAAGGTATTGAAGCGGTTAGAGCAGCCAAAGCCAAGGGCCTCAACCTTACCTGTAGCGTGAATATTCACCACTTGCTCTACACAGACCAAGCGGTAAGCACTTACGACACT
>JAURAE010000038.1 GCA_030829675.1 Schleiferiaceae bacterium | reverse complement strand
CGACGTGCCCTTCAGCGTGTTTAAACCCACGGGATTAGGCAGCATTGCCATCTATGAAAAGGTGAGTCTCGGCCAGTCGCTCAGCGAAAAAGAGTCGGCGGCTTGGGAACGTACGAAGGCCCGTTACGACGAAATCTTTGCCAAGGCACATGAGCTTGGCGTGCCCGTGATGGTCGATGCGGAAGAGAGTTGGATTCAGCCGGCCGTGGATGAGCTGGTCATCCACTACATGAAACAGTACAATGGCGAGCGCGCTTTGGTCTACAACACGGCCCAGCTCTACCGCCACGACCGCTTGCAGCAGTTGAAAGATGCCTTGGCCTTGGCCCAAAAAGAAGGGTTCGTCTATGGCGTGAAGATTGTGCGCGGCGCCTACATGGAAAAGGAGCGCGAGCGCGCGGCAAAGAAGGGGTATGCCGATCCTATTCAGCCGAACAAAGCCGCGACCGATAGAGATTACAATGCCGCCGTGGATCTAATCTTGAACAACCTCGACCACATGGCCGTGGTCTTTGGCACCCATAACGAGCAGAGCGTGAAGTTGGCCGCTGAGAAAATGGCCTCCCTGAACTTGCTTCCTGGAGATCCACGTGTTTCAGTGGCGCAACTCTTTGGGATGAGCGATCACATCAGCTTTAACGCCGCCGCACACGGGATGAATGTCGCGAAATACCTTCCCTTCGGGCCGGTCAAAGATGTGCTTCCCTACCTATTCCGTCGCGCCGAGGAAAATACCTCCGTGGAAGGACAGACTGGACGTGAATTATCGCTGATTCAAGAAGAGGTCCAGCGCAGAAAGCGCGCTTAATCCGGGAGTTGTTCGACAGAAAGGACTCGGACCGTATCTCCACAATTTTCCAAGCGAATCAAATACGGGTAGCTCTCGTGTTTGTATAAAAGTGCGTATACCCCACAAGGTTCTTTGCGCGGATCGCTCTCGCCAAACTTGATTTTCCCATCGACCACTGCATGGTAATACAGACTGTCTTTACTTAGGTCCAATTCCGGATGTACCAACGACGTGCTATCAATAACCTTTATACGGAAGATCTTCTTCACCCTGGCCTGCGGGCCGTATGCGTAATCTAGATCGCGCTCACCAAAGAACACCTTGACCAAGGCAACGCCAAGACCGATGCCGATGATGTAGAATAAAAGTCGTCGTAAAAATGCCATCTCAAAGAGTTTTGCCGTGGGCGGCGGTTAGGGGAGGCAAAGGTAAACCCTTCCCTTTACAATGCCCCAAACAATAAGCTATCATTCGAGAACGGGAGGTCGAAATGCTCGCCCAAATGTCTTTTGGTGAGCAGCCCCTTGTACATGTATAGTCCCGCCCGAACATTCAAGTCGTAGTGCAAACAATCTTCCACACCCCCACTATCGGCCACCTGCTGCAACAACGGGCCCACGATACTACTCATTGCAATCGCAGCGGTATGTCCTACGGCACTGGCCATGTTTGGCACCATGTAGTGTATGACCCCAAATTTCTCGAAGGTCGGCGCATCGTGCGTCGTCAACTCAGAGGTCTCGAAACATCCCCCGCTATCGATGCTGATATCAATAATCACGCTGTTCGGCTCCATCGCCGCGATCATATCCTCTGTCACCACCATCGGCGTGCGACCGTCCACCGGCCTCAGCGCCCCTATGACGATATCGGCCTTCATCAATCGCTTCGACACCACCAACTCTTGAATGACCTCCGTCCCCACGCTGCTCCCAAACATTTCTTGGGCATCGCGCAGCCTGTTGATATTGCTGTCCATCAGGATCACCTGAGCTCCCATGCCTTGGGCCGCGCGCACGGCCGAGAGGCCGGCGACGCCGGCGCCCAGCACCACCACGCGGGCTGGCAACACGCCGGGAATGGAACCCATGAGTTTTCCTTTTCGCGAGCCGTGGGCGCCGTCCGCGAGTAGGCTTGCGCCTACGCGCGCGGCCATCTGCCCCGCAATCTCACTCATGGCCATTCTCAAGGCACTTTGGTCTTCGGAATTTCGCACTTCCTCCAGGGCAAGTGCGGTGATTTTTTTATCGGCGAGCGCTTTGAAGTAGGCACGGTCGCGAGTGCGTAGTTGGAGCGCAGAAATCAGGGTTTGGTTGCCCTTCATGAGCGCTATTTCCGCGGGCGTGGGTGGCGCTACCTTTGCGACAATGGCACACTGGAAGATGGTACTAGTGTCGGAGATGATGTCCGCCCCAGCATCCGCGTACATGCGATCGGTGAACCCCGCCAATTCCCCCGCGCCTTCTTCCACCATAATAGAATGGCCGGTGCGGGTGAGGATTTGTACAGATTCAGGAGTAAGCAAGATGCGGTGCTCATTCATTTCGCGCTCCTTAGGAAGCCCAATATGCAAGTTCATGCTTTTGGTATCTATGGCCAATCGCTCTTCTTGTGTTGCCCAGGCCGTTTCAGACCAGCTGATGTAATCACTCATAATTCCACGCTATTTTTTGTGTGCTGAGGCTGGGGTAAAAACGCACAGTACGCTGTCCGGACGGTGTAGCCGTGAGGTACACCACCCCAACAGTGTAGGGTAATAAAGATCGTACTTTTTCTCCCCATTCGATCCACATCGGGCAGCCATCTTCGAGATATTCTTCCAAGCCGACATCATAGGCCTCCTCTTCCGAGGTCAAGCGGTACGCGTCAAGGTGGTAGAACCTTCCCTTTGGACCATAGTGCTCTTCGATGAGTGCAAAGGTCGGCGAGGATCCGCGGTCTTCGCTGCCCCAGGCCTCAAGCAAGGCATTGCACAAGGTCGTCTTTCCGCTGCCCATGGGCGCTTCAAGAAGATTGACGTGGTGTTCGGTATGATCGAGAATGTGCGCGGCGAGCGTTGGCAGATCTGCCAAGGTCACGGCCTCATAGCACCAATGATCATTTTGGAACGTGAATCGCATAAGGAATTATCAATTCCTCCAAAGATACCCCACCGTGCTGATATGTGTTGCGGTAGTACTGGGCAAAATGGTTGAACCTGTTGGGATACACATAGAAATAGTCAGACAGGGCGAAGATGTATTGGTCCGCGATGTGCTGCTTCGGCAAGCCGACAGATTCAGGGTTCTTGATGACCAAGCTGTGTTTGGACGGGTAACTCATGCCATTGCCATTCTTGTATCGAAGGTTGGTGGTAAGCTCCTTGGTCCCAACCACCTTGGCGGGACGTTGAACATTAATGGTCCCATGGTCGGTGGTGATGATCACGGTGTAGCCCTGCTCCCCGGCCCACTGCAACATTTTCAGCAGCGGCGAACCTTCAAACCAGGTCTTGGTAATCCGCCTATACGCGGCATCATCACTGGCCAATTCCCTTATGACCTCCGTATCCGTCTTCGCATGCGAGAGTGTATCCACAAAATTGTACACCAAGGCTACGAGGTCGTTGTGCTTTTGCTGGTGGATGTTGTCGAGCAATTTATTGGCCCCACGTAGGTTGACCACCTTGTGGTATTCCATTTTTTTTGCACCTAGGCCCAATTGGCTTAATTGGTCCCTCAACAACTCCCCTTCAAACTGGTTTTTCGAACCTTCGTCCTGCTCTTCCACCCAATATTGAGGCCATTGCTTCTTAATCTGCACGGGCATCTTCCCAGCAAACAACGCATTTCGCGCATACTGCGTGGCCGAGGGCAAAATACTGTTGTAAATACCTTCCTTCTTGGTCTGGAAATACGGCGCCAAGGCCGGCTTGATCGCTAACCACTGGTCCAACCTCAAGTTGTCCATCACCACAAAGAACACCTTTTTGCCGTCACGCAATTGCGGCGCCACCACTCGGTTCACGAGCTCATGGGACATCATGGGACGGTCCTCTTCACTGGTAAACCAATGTTCGTATTCCGCCGAAATGAACCTTCCAAAAAGCTCATTGGCCTCCTTCTTCTGGGTCGCCAACACGCTCTTGAGGCCCTCTTCCGGACTCTCGTCGAGCTTCATCTCCCAGCTCAATAATTTCTTGTAAAACTCCGACCACTCCGCCCAGCTGTCAAGCTGCTGCATCTCCATGGTCATCTTGCCAAACTCCTGTTGATACCCGCGAACGTTGGCTTGTGTGACCAATTCTTTCCCGTCCAAGATCTTCTTCAGCGCCAACAAAATCTGCATAGGATTCACCGGCTTGATCAGGTAATCTGCGATTTTCGAACCTATGGCCATTTCCATAATGCGCTCCTCTTCGCTTTTAGTCACCATCACCACGGGCAATTCCGGTTGCATCGCCTTGATTTTTTCCAAGGTCTCCAACCCGCTCAACCCCGGCATATTCTCGTCCAAAAACACCGCGTCAAAGCCGGTCTCTTGCACCATATCTAGGGCATCGCTGCCGTTATTACAGGTCGATACCGCATAGCCCTTACCTTCCAAAAAAAGCAGGTGCCCTTTGAGCATATCAATTTCGTCGTCGACCCATAAAATATTTGGCATAAACTTTCGTTTTTAACTATGTTAAAAGTAATGAGGATTGGCCCTGCATTCGCCCCCTAGCCTTTGCTATTTTTACCGTTTAGCCAAAACGCAGCATTTTGAGCAGCAAGAACAAAATCATTAACGACCCAATCTATGGGTTTATTACCATTCAAGATCCGCTAATTTACCAGCTGATCGACCACCCCTACTTCCAAAGATTGCGCCGCATAAGCCAGCTTGGACTGACCTACCTGGTCTACCCAGGGGCCTACCACACCCGCTTCCACCACGCCATCGGCGCCATGCACCTCATGGGCCGTGCCATCTACACCCTGCGTCAAAAGGGACACGAGATCACCGAGGAAGAGGAACGCGGAGTAAAGGTCGCCATCCTGCTTCACGACATCGGCCATGGACCGTTTTCACACGCTCTCGAGCACACGCTCATCCCAGGGGTGAGCCACGAAGCCTTGAGTTTGAAGATCATGGAGCGCCTCAATGAAACGTTCGGGGGCCAATTAACCACTGCCATCGACATCTTCACCAACAACCACCCCAAAGCCTTCCTCCACCAGCTCATTTCCTCGCAGCTCGATATGGACCGCTTGGATTACCTGCGCCGCGACTCTTTCTATTCCGGGGTGACCGAAGGAAGTGTCAATTCTGAGCGCCTACTGACCATGCTCAACGTGAAGGACGACCAGCTCGTAGTGGATTCCAAAGGCATCTACAGCGTCGAAAAATTCCTGGTCGCCCGCCGACTCATGTATTGGCAAGTCTACATGCACAAGACCGTGCTCAGTGCCGAGTTTATGCTCGTGAACATCCTCAAACGCGCCAAATACATCGCCGAAAAAGGGGACCAACTTCCCGGCACCGCGGCCCTACGCCACTTCCTGCATGCAGATTATACTTGGAACGACTTTGAAGAAAACCCGGCCATCCTGGACAAATTCCTTGAACTCGATGATTTCGATGTGATGAGCGGCATCAAGGACTGGACCACGCACGGCGACATCATTCTGAGCCAGCTCAGCCGACGCATCACCGAACGCAACCTCCTTAAAATCCGCATCCAGGCCGATCCGTTCCCGCCGGAAACCGTGGAACGACTGCAAGCTGCCATTCGCGAGCAATATCATTTCACTGAAGGCGAAGAGGCCTACCTTTTCATCGAAGCCAAGGTGAAAAACCACGCCTACAACAATCAAAAAGGCCACATCAACCTCCTCTACAAGGATGGCCACACTAGCGACATTGGCCAAGCTGCTGATCAAATGACCATAAAGGCCTTGAGCGAACCCGTAGAACGGCACTTTATTTGCTTCCCAAGAGAACTCAAACACCTAATATGACACACGAGGCATTGACTTTAGGCGCCATTTGCGCCAACCTCCAACTGACCTGCCCTGCAGGACAGGATGGCCAAGCCATCACGGGTGTCGCCACCTTGCAAGAGGCGGGCCCTGAAGATTTGAGCTTCTTGAGCAACCCGAAATACGTCGACCAAGCCAATGACTCCAAGGCCGGAGCCATTTTCGTCGGCGAGAAGGTGGAGCTCACCAACACCACTGCCACCATCGTTCGTGCCAAGGACCCCTACTTGAGCTTTGCCCTTCACCTGCGTTTCATAGAAGGCAAGTTCTCAGAAGCTAAGGGCCAGCACCCTTCTGCCATCATCGACCCCAAGGCCCAAGTGCATCCTACTGCCATTGTAGAAGCCGGGGCGATCATCGAAGCAGGGGCCGTAGTAGGTGCCCACAGCCGCATCGGCATAGGCGCAAAGATTTTACACGGCTGTATCGTTGGGGAACACACCACCATCAAAGCGGGTGCAGTCATTGGTTCTGAAGGTTTTGGCTTTGCGCCAGACCAGCAAGGCCACTATCATCGCATCCCACAATTGGGCATTGTACGCATTGAAAACAACGTCAGCATAGGTGCCAATACCACTGTTGACCGCGCCGCCCTCGGCGAAACTATTATTGAAGAAGGCGCGAAAATTGATAACCTCTGTATGATTGCCCACAATGTTCGCATCGGCGCACACACCGTCATGGCAGCACAGACGGGCATTGCAGGCTCTACGACCGTAGGTAAGCACTGTATGATTGGGGGCCAAGTAGGCATTATCGGACACCTCACCATTGGGGACCATGTCAAAATATATGCGCAGACCGGCGTTATGCACGATGTTCCATCGAATAGGACTATCTTTGGCTCGCCGGCTTTAGAACACAGACACTTCTTGAAATCCTTTGCAGCGTTCAAGAAACAAGGCGAATAAACTTTATGAAGCAACTCACACTTTCTTCTTCCATATCATTTGAAGGAACTGCCCTTCACACAGGAGAAACCGTTCACGTAACCCTTAACCCAAGCGACGCCAATACTGGTATTGTGTTCGTTCGTACAGATCTCGACAATGTTGAGATCCCAGCGGATGTGAAATTCGTGAACCGCACTAATCGTCAAACCATCTTGCAAAAAGGCGATGCCTCTGTAGGTACCGTAGAGCATTTGATGGCCAGTTTGTATGCCTTAGGCATCGACAACTGTCGCATTGATTTGGACGGAAGCGAGATCCCTATTCTCGACGGAAGTGCTGCGCCGCTTGTAGCCTTGATTGAAAAAGCAGGCATCACAGAGCAAGAGGAGGATAAAAACTACTACGTACTCGAGGACACCTTCACCTACAAAAGCGAAGACGGCGGTGAAATCATGGCCATTCCAAGCGAAGAGTTCGAAGTCACTGCACTGATAGACTACGGCAGCTCTGTACTAGGGCCACAACATGCCCACCTCGACAAGATGGTCAACTTTGGCGAAGAGATTGCCAGCGCACGAACCTTCAGCTTCTTAAGAGAGCTTGAGCCACTGCTCGACCAAGGCCTGATCAAAGGCGGCGACCTCAACAATGCCATCGTCTACGTAGACCAAGAAATCGCTCCTACGACCTTGGAAAAACTCAAAAAAGCATTTGACCGTGAAGATGTCCAAGTCACTCAAAACGGTACACTCAACAACATTCAGCTGCGCTTCTCGAACGAAGCCGCACGCCACAAATTACTCGATGTTGTAGGCGACCTCGCCTTGATCGGCCGCCCATTAAAGGCGCGCATCATGGCTACCAAACCGGGACACGGCATCAACGCAGAATTCACCAAGGCCTTGGCCGCCAAAATCCGCAAGGAGGAGAGCAAGCCACGCCCACCGAAATACGATCCGAACGCCACCCCAGTGAAAACTGTGGAGCAGATCATGGACCTCATCCCACACCGCTCGCCGTTCTTGTTGGTGGATAAGATCATCGAACTCAGCGACTCACACGTGGTAGGGATTAAGTCCGTCACCATGAATGAGCCGTTCTTCGTAGGACACTTCCCAGGATCCCCAGTGATGCCAGGAGTACTCCAAGTAGAAGCCATGGCGCAATGTGGTGGTATTCTCGCCTTAAGTACAGTGCCAGATCCTGAGAACTACCTCACCT
The DNA here is from genome assembly GCA_030829675.1 of Schleiferiaceae bacterium. GTDB lineage: Bacteria > Bacteroidota > Bacteroidia > Flavobacteriales > Schleiferiaceae > UBA10364. Next base: position 3,079 of record JAURAE010000038.1, on the reverse strand, counting down.
TCTTCATGAAGATCGACAATGTAAAGTTCAAGAAGAAAGTGGTTCCTGGAGATACGCTGATCTTCGACCTCAAACTTATCACGCCTATTCGTCGTGGCATCGTGCACATGCAAGGAAGAGCCTTCGTAGGCGACACCTTGGTGAGCGAAGCAGAACTAATGGCGCAGATTACTAAGTAATGGTTCACCAACTATCCTCTGTTCACGCCGACGCGCAGTTGGCCGCCGGTGTTGAAATAGGTCCATTCACGACCATTTCAGAGGATGTCATTATTGGTGAAAACACATGGATAGGTCCGAATGTGACTATTATGCCTGGTGCGAGAATTGGGGCCAATTGCCGCATCTTCCCCGGCGCCGTCATCTCAGCCATCCCCCAAGACCTAAAGTTCGAAGGTGAATCCACTACGGTAGAAATAGGCGACCGCACCACCATCCGCGAGTGTGTGACCATCAACCGTGGCACCAAGGCCTATGGCAAAACCACCATCGGAACGGATTGTCTCATCATGGCCTATGTACACATCGCTCACGATTGTATCATCGGCAATCACGTCATCTTGGTCAACTCTGTAGCCCTTGCAGGACATGTTGAAATAGGAAATTGGGCCATTATCTCCGGTCTATCCGCTGTTCACCAATTTGTTAAAATAGGCGCCCACGCCATGATCGGTGGAGGCGCGATGGTACGCAAGGATGTACCGCCGTTCATCACGGCAGCCGGCGAACCCTTGGCCTATGCAGGTGTAAATTCCGTCGGCCTCAAACGCCGCGGTTTCAGTACAGAAGAAATCCTAGAGATTCAAGACCTCTACCGCATCATCTACCAAAGCGGACGCAACATCTCCCAAGCTGTTGACCGCATCCGTTCAGGCTTTACCCGGAACGATCGCGTACAAGCCCTTTTGACCTTTATCGAGCTTAGTGACCGAGGATTAATCCGTAAATAATCCCCGCCATGCTTGTCCTGAAAGACCTTCAAAAGAAATTTGGGAAGCAGCACATCCTGCAGCACATCACCCATACCTTCAATACGGGTTCGAAAACCGTGGTTCTCGGGTCCAATGGCTCCGGAAAATCTACCCTCATCAAAATCCTAAGCGGCGCCCTCGAAGCCACCGATGCACCGCCCGTCGCCAACATTGCGGACCGTGAGATCCCGGCAAGCGAATTGGGCCAATATTGCACCATTGCAGCACCCTACGTCGCCCTCAACCCCATGTTCTCCCTCGCAGAGACCCTGGCGTTCCACCAAGACTTCTGTCCGTTCCTTCCCTCGTTTGATTCCAAACTTTGGGTGGAAAAAGCTGGACTCACGCCCCACCTACACAAACGACTGTCTACCTTCAGCTCCGGCATGCAGCAGCGCGTGCGCCTCATGCTCGCCATCGGCTCGGACCGACCACTCCTCCTACTGGACGAACCCACCAATAATTTGGATAAGGAAGGGGTCCAATTCTACCAAGACCTCATCCACCAATGCACCTCAGAAAAGACCGTCGTTGTGGCGAGCAACTACATCGACACCGAATATGCCTTCTGCACCGAACAACTCATTTTAGAAAAACACTACTAAAGCCTACAAGAACTATCTTTGGGCAAAACAAAAAAACACCATGGCAAGTACATCAGATATCAAGAACGGAATGTGCATCAACTTTAATGGTCAACCTTATCAGATCATTGAATTCCTTCACGTAAAACCAGGTAAAGGAGCCGCTTTCGTACGAACCAAAATTAAAAACTTGGAAACCGGTCGCGTTCTCGACAACACCTTCCCTGCCGGTGCAAAAATTGAGACCATTGATGTCGAAAATCGACAATACCAGTTTCTTTATAACGACGGTAGTGAGTTTCACTTCATGAATACGGAGAACTACGAGCAACTTACCTTCGCAAAGGATTTGATCAACGCTCCAGAATTTTTGGTAGACGGGATGATGTGCTATGTACTTTTCCATGCTAGCGAAAACAGAGCAATGGCGGTAGAACTTCCTCGCACTGTAAACTTAAAAGTTACCTATGCTGAACCTGCCGTAAAAGGGAACACCTCTACAAACGCTATGAAAACGGTAACGGTAGAAGGCGGTGCACAAGTACAAGTTCCTTTGTTCATCAAGACCGACGAAGAAATCGTGATCAACACGGAAGACGGGTCTTACAAAGAGCGCGCGAAGTAAATCTCACGCTCACGAAAACAGCTGCGAGAGCCAGCCTAAACTCACAACACTCTGAAACAGAAAACCACCGCTTGCGGTGGTTTTTTTTATGGGTGTCCTGCTGAGGGAATTGGACCTAAAAAAGAGTTTCTACAATGGTATAGACCACAATGAATAGGAAGAACAGCCACATCCCTAAGGCCAGCTTGCCCCATTTGATGTTTTTACCCTCTTCTAAGACGTCGACAATACGTTCCTCCAGCTCTCCCAAACCGAGTGCTTCGTACTTCTCTTGAGACGGTTTTTGGTACTCTAGGATTTCCGGAGTGAGGTAATCACAATCCTCGCCTTCATCATATTCCGACCAATCCTCTTGCCATTCGAAACCGTGCTCCCTCTCGAAAGCCTGCTTATCCTCCGTGGAAATAGCGCGATCGCCGAAGGTCTTCTGTAAGGTTGGGATGATGCTTTTGTTCATGGGGTAAAAATAGCCCCATTGATTCAAGCACTCAATAGATAAAATGCTTTTTTAAAAAGTAGGTGGTTTGCCAACCATCATAGCCCGGCAATAGGCTGTTTTGGGTGGGACCTATTCCTTCTATCCAATCCACCCCAGATGTTCTATAAGGTTCTCGCAAAGAAACTTGAACGGCCCATCGATCATCTATAATGACGGTATCTGTTTCAGTCACACGGTAGTCCTCCACCCATGGCGTTCCAATGGGTAAATCTAAATCCATCAATACTTGCTCCCACTTCTGCAGGCCAGTAGGTGAAATCCAAATCATTAGTGAAATCCACCTGCCTTGACTATCAATTCTAACAAACTGATTTCTTGGATATAGGAACACTTGAGATTCTGGAGAATGCAGGGCTCCCTTTGGATCACGTTGGCCAACCCAATCCACAACATCACGTCTT
>JAURAE010000037.1 GCA_030829675.1 Schleiferiaceae bacterium | reverse complement strand
TAAAAGGGCATTTCCATGAGAAGATCCCCAGAAATAGAAGAGGTATTGGTCACAAAGTTATCTGTACCGAAGGTTGCGGTATCGTGATTTACATTGACCTCTCCTCCGTATACAATGCTATCCTTTGGAAGGGTGAAGACATCAACGATAGATGAGTTCGTATTATCAAAGCTCAATGTCCCTGTCGCTGTATTTCCCAGTGTTGTAGGATAAGGCAATACATAATCAGGACCGTTTAATGCATATGCAATTCCATCCTTATAAGAGGCGAAATCTAAGACCAATTCGATGGGTAGGCCAATGGAATTTGTCACATCCATAGAAATACTGGGTTCCGCAAAACTGATCGATCCCTCGAAATTATCAAGAAAGTCAATGGCTAAATCCACAGCACCTGCATCAATAGTAATTTGTTGTGTGCCGAAGAATCCTTTGATGTGACCGAACTGAAGATTGGCCATTTCAAAGGTCATATCTAAGGCATCAGAGCTATCCACAGTTACCATACTCGTAGAACCCAATAGAGTAGCGCTAACCGCTATAGGCAATCTGCTGTGGTTCTGAGTGGGGTCCTGAGTAAGATCCAAAATGGTGTTATTCATGTTTATAGATCCAGTAGTGGTATTGCCCGCCGTAATTAAGATCGTAGTATCAATCTCGTTACCATTTTTGTCGGAACCTGGGAAATTCAAGTCAAGTTCAACATCTACACCAAGAGTAGACTCGAATTCGAAATCAAAACTTGCAGTCGCGAATTTGAGTTCTCTCAACTCTTCACTACCACCTGTGCTTAAGTCGACAAATTGAGTATCAGATGATATTGCCTGCGATGAAATTTGAGTTACTGCTGAGTATACTTCTAATCCAGCAGAGCTAATATCCAATACCAAATTATCGGTAGTATCTATTCCGACAAGAGAAGTCCCTGAACCAGGGGTAGTCAACGATGTTATTTTGAATCCGATGCTATTAGGCAAGGTCTTGTTCACCAAAGATTCTGTGCCTGTAGTAGAGCCGCCATTAGCGCTCACATTCGCCAAGGAATAAGAAACAATTGTATTTCCATTGGAGGTATTTACAAGATCTACATTCAATGTTACTGGTACAGGCCAGTTATTTGTCAATTCAAGGGAGAGAGTGCCACTAGAAAATGAAGCGCTACTAAATGAACCGAAACCACCACTGCCATAAGTACCAATATTAGTCTCATTTAGTGATGGGAATGGTGCATTAGAGCCGTGAGCTGCAGTGTTAGAGGTCAAACCCGCATCACTCGCAATGGCTCCAAGTCCAATGCTCTGAGACATGGTTACGTTGTCCACCGCAATAGTTCCCATTTTGATAGAGCTAGAAGATGGGCTTTGAGCGGGGATAGAAATCAAATCGTTCACATTGATTCCAAAGACGCTGTCTTGCGCAACTACCACTTTGTAAGTAGCATTGTCATTGTAAATCAAGCTATCGTCTGGAGCAAGGAGGTGCTCCATGGTCAGTTTTACGCTTCCTAATGGAAATGTGAGGGCGGGTTCGGCGACAATATTGACATCGGTAGGGTTTACCACATCAGTTTGACAACTGAACAAGCCGAGTGCTCCTAAAAGAGCCACAGGAAGAATTCTTTTCATATGCTGAAAACTCAGGTTGCTTAGTATTACAAAGGTAATCCCTTGAATGGGAACTACCTATTATTAACATTTGAAGTAACGACGCAATCCTGACAATTGCTGTGACATATGGTACGCCGTGTAGAGTTGCTGCATGCCACGAAGCAGCATAATGATGGAAATCAAAGAGGCATTTTCGCCCAACCAACCCCATTGCTCGGCAGCCCATAGGCTAAGAACCAAGGTCGATAGAATGATGAATTCACGTGCGTTTTTATTGAGCGCATCCCAGTGAATGGCGCGTTGTCTGGCCTGTCCCCACTGCGATACGAGATTGTCATCTTCTTCAGCGTCCAATTCTCGTTGCAGTTCCGACACCAAATGGTGCTGTTGGTCTTGCTTTTTCTTCAGCTGGTTGATCAAGAACGACCATAGCAAAAGTGTGGCAAGAACTAAGGCTCCAAATTTTGGCATAAGGAACACACCTAGTGCTAGAAAAGCTATGCCTGGGACGAATTGAGACCAACCGACAAACAGGAAGTTTAACCCTTGGGTGCGTTTTCCAAATTCAAATCGAGCGCTTCTATCATAGGAAGGGTTTTGGCGGAACTCCGTCATTAATTGGACCCTAATGGAACCATTCTTGTATTGAATCAAATACCCTAGAATCAGTCGCGCTACGAGAATTACCAGCAGGATGGCTCCATATTCCATCCATTGAAAGTCCATGCCTGCAATGTGGATGCTGGGCTGATCAAGGAAAATGGTTCGCAACAGTGGGAGGGAAGCCAGGATGGGAAGAGTTTCGAAGATACCGCTAAGACCGGTCAATAGGAACATAGCACCTAGCGAAGGTAATTGGTCAAATGACCTGTAAAACCTGATGGCTCCTGCTATGGTGTTTCCTTCTCTCAATCCAAGGGTGAGTTTTGTACAATTTCAAGGCCGTATCCGCTTACCCCAATTCTCTTAATAGGGTTATTGGTCAGCAAATCGATATGCTTAATTCCTAGAAATCTAATGATTTGAGCGCCAACCCCAAAATCTCGTGCATCTTTACTGAAACTAGATTTCTGCGTGGAGTTCCCTTTGTTGAACGAGCGAATTCTATGGAGTAATCGGTCGCCATTCGGCTCTTGATTCATGTAAATAATCGCTCCTTTTCCTCGTTGGCTGATGGCTTTTAAAGACTTTTCCAGCTGAGAACTTTCATTGCTGGTAAGTAGGTGGAAAATGTCATTGGCTACCCCCGCGCTTTGAATACGTACCGGTACAGTTTCCGAATCTGTCCACTGGCCCATGGTTAGGGCGATGTGCACTTGGTGATTGGTCTTTTGCTCAAAGGCGTGCAGGCAGAACATGCCGTGTGGCGTTTCTATTTGGAATTTTTCGGCCAATTCTATGAGACTTTCCTGCGCCATTCTATACGCTACCAAATCCTCAATCGATACGATTTTTAGGCCGTGTTTCACTGCGATGTCACGAAGCTGGGGCAAACGCGCCATGGTACCGTCTTCGTTCATGATTTCTACAATAACTCCGGCGGGCTCTAATCCAGCCAATCGAGCCAAATCTACAGCGGCTTCGGTATGGCCAACACGGCGCAAGACACCGCCTTGTTTGGCAATCAATGGAAAAATATGACCGGGGCGCGCGAGTTGTTCCGGCTTGATCGCAGGATCTACTAACGACTTCACGGTCATATATCGGTCGTAAGCACTAATTCCCGTGGTACAACCTTCTCCAATACGATCAATGCTCACCGTAAAGGCCGTTTTATTGGTGTCCGTGTTATTGTTCACCATAGGAGGGAGGTCCAATTCCGACGCACGCGCCGGAAGAATGGGCGTACAAATCAATCCACGACCCTCAGTCGCCATGAAATTGATCATCTCTGGGCTGACTTTAGAGGCTGCAGCAACGAAATCACCTTCGTTCTCGCGGTCCTCATCATCGACAACAATGACCACTTTACCGGCTTTGATATCCTCTATTGCTTCTTCTATGGTGTTAAGACTCATTCTGATTTCTTTTGGTGGGTTGCCATACACTCGACGACACCCCTTGTAAATAGGTTAGGTAACCTTGCAACATTGCAAGATTCATGGCGCAAAAATACACCAAAGGACCTGCACCGCGATAGAAGAGCAGTTCCAACAATACTAACACCGCAACACCTGTAAATGTTGGTAGTGCAAAGGGAGTAAATACTAAGGCCAAGGCCCCGATGAGCATGGCTTGAGGTGCAGTCCAGCGCAAAATTTTGTGGAATAAAAAGACCCATCCGAAGGGATGAACTTTCTTCAGTAGTAGGCTACGGAAGCGTTTTAAGTTTTGATAATTCCCAATGCTGATGCGCTTTTTGCGTTTGAATTCCTCTCTCAATGAGGTGCTCACATCTTCATATCCAAGGGCCGTACCACTGTAGAAGATTCGATGATCGTTCTGAATGAGCTGAACCGTTTGGAAGAAATCTTCCATGAAGGTGTGCGGAGGAATAGGTTGCCATGCAGATTTGCGCATGCTGTACAGACCGCCTTCCATGCCTAGGCAAAATCCGTATTTCTGGCTCTCAGATTTACGTATTTTATTCTCAATGGTGAGGTATTGTCGCTCCGTGGTTGCTGTGGTACCGGCGGTCTTTGCCTTCCCATAGGTCAAAGTACCCGCGACTGCGGTGGCCTGGTAGGAGATAATTGGACCCGCCAATTCCACTAGGGTATTCTCATCAAAAATGATATTGGCATCAGTGGCAACGATGATCTCTCCCGAACACAGTTCCACCAATCTATTAATAGTGGCAGACTTACCGGAACGCTCGGTATTAACGTGCAGATTTAGTCCTGGAAACTCCTTTTGAAGTTCATAAATGATATCGTCTTGACCGTCATCCGAAAGGTCACTGCCTATCCAAACCTCAATGAGATCTTGTGGGTAATGAGAGGCGAAAATGCTCCTGATTTTCTCTTCAATGATGGTTCGCTCGTTGTACGCTGCAAACACTACACTAATCCTTGGAAAGGAAGTTGGTGCGTTAATTTCCATTGGCTTACCTGGAAAGGCCAGTTGCCATAACGGATACCATAAGTAAGGTATGGTGATCCAAAGAAGACAAATAAAGAATATTGTTGTAGCTAGTAAGACCATACCTTTTCTATGCGTTGCAAGGTAGGTTGCATTCCGAACCTTTTCAAAATATCCTCTTGGGCCTTTTGTCCTAAGGCCAAGGCACGCGCCGGCTGCTGTACGAGTTCAACAAGAGCCTCAATAAACTCGGCTGCAGATTCAACAATAATGGCTTCAGTTGAATCCTTGGTATAAATGCCCTCTGCTCCAATAGCGGTGGAAATAGACGGTACCGCTGCCGCACTGTTCTGTAAGATTTTAATTCGCATCCCTGAGCCCGCCAATAGAGGAATAATGCTGATTCCGTGCTCGTGAGTGAAAGCGGTGGCATCGGGTATGCGACCGTGAAAGAAGATGTTTTGTTCCTTGGGGAATTGGAAATTCTCGGGGGGATTGTTGCCCGCAATATGGAATTCAGCCTGAGGAACTCGGTGGAGAACCTGTGGCCAAATATCAGTCATGAACCATTGTAGGCCTTGGATGGAAGGCGCCCAATCCAATGCTCCCAAGTGGTGGCAACGAAGCGGTTGAATCTTTGATGGTCCAGGTTTGGGTAGTACTGCAGTAGGAATAAAAGAAGCCGCTGGAGTTAGGGTTTCAAACCACTCTTGGTCCTTTTCTGAAATGCACCAGATTTGGTCGACGGCCTGAGATAATTGGCTTTCAAACCTCTGCAATCTTCTAGACTGAAGCTTTAAATACCATCGTTTCAATGAATTTTTCTCATGCTCAGCCAATCGTTGCCAAATCTCATGCTCCACATTGTGCGCACGTAAAATGGTCCGTTGCCCGATGCGTTTTGCCTCGCTTACATACATGCCCATGAATGCCCCTTCCAGTATAACTGTATGGAAACTATTGGTATCGAATGCTTTAAGTCGTTGTAGGAGCGTAGGGATCCAAAAGCGACTAACCTGGTAAGGTAGGCTGGTCGCTAAATTCCCTAGTGCCGTACTCACCTTAGGCGAGGTATTCCAAGCAAAGGCTTCAAAGGTCACGTTTGGTTGATGCGCTCTACTCACCTCCACATCTTTGCTATGCTTGTCGGTATTAATGGCGTAATAATGTAGGTCCAATTCCTTCATCGCCAAGGTTTCCAGCAACCGGGCCATAGCAATTGAACTTCCGTCATCACTAGGATAGGGGAGTTTATTTGATAGAATGAGAACCCTACTCTTCATCCTTCTTAAGGTAGAATTTTGTAACAATGGTACTAAACCATTCTCCAGAGATTAACGATTTATCTGTAGAAGCACTGTAGGTCAACCACAACGCAACGGGTGCCAAAATCATGGACGGTAACCAAGTCGCAATGAGCGGGTCCATTAGTTCCTCACGTCCCATTTTTTCAAAAGTGGTGTTCAAGACATGAAAAATCAAAAAAGCGATAGTACTGATCACCAACGGTAAACCTATACCGCCTTTTCGAATGATACTACCTAGAGGTGCGCCGATAAAGAACATGATCAAAACACTTACACCCAGTGCAAACTTTTTATAATACTCGAGCCAATGGCGCAACCTAGTTTCATTCCGCCAATCCATCTCACGCTCCATTTGACGGAGGTAATCGAGATTCGACCTGGCCAATCGAATGGCATTTTGTGAGGCTCGTAATCGCATACCACTGAGTAGATTTTTCATGATATCATCTCTCAGAGCTTCTGTAGCATCGGCCGTCTCAGGTTCGATGTAGTCAAACTTGTACTTGCTTGTTAAATTCTTCTTGAAGTTATCCTCGCGCTCAATCATCTGATCTTTCAATGTATCTGCTTTGAGCTTCAACTGTTGCGTATTGAGCATCATAAAATCTCGACGTCGTGTTTTGTATAGGTTTGGATTATCAAAACCACCAAGATTAAACCTAATGTAGGCTGTATCAAACTCGCTACGTGCCCAAGGCATCTTCTTGCGTTCCTCGCGATCTGCCTTCACAATATCTTCGTAGGTGGCCCCGTCGTGCAGTTCAATCTCTAGATATTGATCATTGGCTACGGTACGCATAATACCACTCGCTGCGGTAAGGACCTTCTGGTTTCCTTTTTTATTCTCTTTGTGGTCGTAGATGTAGATGTCTTGAAGTTCCTGCTCACCGTCGCCTGATTTTTCCCCAATCTTGATAGAATATCCTTCGAAGCCATTGTAGAAGATGCCGGGTGTAATATGGAAGGCAGGTTTACTCTTGGAGATGTTTATAAGGAGGCTTTGGCCTTTTAAATTGGCCACAGGAATAACTTCATTGTAGAAATAGAAGGCGCCTACGGCAATTCCAATGTTTAAAATGATCAATGATCGAATGCCTCTAAATAAACTGATGCCGGAGCTCTTCATGGCAGCCATTTCGTAGTGTTCGCCAAAGTTTCCAAAGGTGAGGAGGGAAGCAAACAACACACTCACGGGCAATGCGAAAGGAACTACACTGGCTGCCCAATACATCATGAGTTCTAGAATTACGTACCATTCGATGCCTTTGCCGGCAAGGTCATCTACGTATTTCCAAACCATCTGCATCAAAAAGAAAAAGACCATAATTCCCACGGTAGGGAGCAATGGTCTTACGTAACTTTTTAAGACGTACCAGTCTAGTTTATTCATTCTTATAGTCGATAAAACCCGTCAAATTCCTTGGCGTTGATGTTGAACATCTCTGAGCTTAAGGGGACGTTTACTTCATATTTTTTTACCATGAAGGTGGTGTTGATCCCATTGGTTCCGAACTGAGTATAATTCTCAAGCAACATGCTTTTCGTATCTATGCCGATCATGATTTCCTTAACCTCCTCACTAGCAACGGGTTTTAGTACCACATATTGTATGGACTTACCGTTTTCTGTGGCCTTCCCTGCCATCTTGTAACTATATCCGCTCTGGTAGTTCTTCAAGATATCTGAAGGGCTTAGAGAAGTTTCTTCTCCTGAGGCGGTTTTTTCGATCTCTTCATCCTCGGGATAAATCAAGTAAGCATTGTTCCCGTCTGAGAGAAATTCAAAGGCATCGGTCTTAACGCGTACTTTTTCGCCAATGGCATAGAGTTCACCATCTGAGCTGCGTTCTTTCATACCGCCATTACTTGGTGCCGCAATGGTATTGGTGAAAGAGATGTGCTGAGTTTCGAGGCCTAAGGTCTTCTCATACACCTTGTTAAGTAGGTCCTTGGCTTCATTATGGGATTGCGCCAATGCAAAGAAAGGCAACAACAATAGGGCGAATGTTCTCATGGGGGCGAATTTACGCATCTCCGTTCAATTTTTGTTCCAAAGCCATTTCATCAGGTACTAATACTTGTCTAGCCTTAGAACCTTCGAATGGGCCTAGGATTCCTGCAGCCTCTAATTGGTCCACGATACGACCGGCTCTATTGTATCCCAGCTTTAGTTTTCGCTGAATCATTGACGTAGAACCTTGTTGCGTTTGTACCACTAATCTTGCGGCATCTTCAAACATGGTATCTCTATCTGAAGGATCAATATCGCCAACACCACCTCCTTCTTCACCCACGTACTCAGGGAGTTGATAGGCAGTAGGGTAGGCTTGTTGATTACCAATAAAATCACAAATCTCTTCTACTTCTGGTGTATCGACAAAGGCACATTGTAGTCTGACCAAATCAGAGCCTTGTGAGAAGAGCATATCCCCTTTACCGATGAGCTGGTCGGCGCCACCTGCATCTAGAATCGTACGAGAATCAATTTTTGAAGTAACGCGGAACGCTGCTCGAGCAGGGAAGTTGGCCTTAATTATACCTGTAATCACATTCACCGATGGACGCTGAGTGGCAACAATGAGGTGGATACCAATAGCACGAGCTAGTTGTGCAAGACGAGCAATAGGCATTTCAACTTCTTTACCCGCCGTCATTATCAAATCTGCAAACTCGTCAATGACCAAAACGATATAGGGCAAGTATTTGTGGCCTTCTTCTGGATTCAGGCGCCGTGATATGAATTTAGCATTGTACTCCTTGATGTTCCGTACCATGGCGGATTTGAGCAACTCGTAGCGGTTGTCCATCTCAATACAAAGACTGTTCAATGTGTGAATCACTTTCGTCGTATCTGTGATGATGGCTTCCTCTGAATCAGGTAGAGTTGCTAAGTAATGGCGCTCAATCTTGTTGTATAATGTGAGTTCGACCTTTTTTGGATCTACCAAGACAAACTTTAATTGGCTCGGGTGCTTTTTATATAGTAAAGAGGTTAAAATAGCATTTAATCCCACAGACTTACCTTGACCTGTAGCACCAGCCATCAATAGGTGAGGCATCTTAGCCAAATCAAAAATGAAGTTCTCATTCGTGATGGTACGTCCCATAGCTACGGGCAATTCCATCTTTGCTTCTTGGAATTTCTTTGAGGCAATGACTTGACGCATACTCACCACTTGAGGATTTGCATTTGGTACTTCAATACCAATGGTGCCTTTTCCAGGGATAGGAGCGATGATACGGATACCTAGTGCTGCGAGGCTCAAAGCTATATCATCTTCCAGATTTTTAATTTTAGAAATACGAATGCCTGCCGCAGGAACAATCTCATATAACGTGACCGTTGGGCCTATGGTGGCCTTGATTTCCTTGATTTCAATGTTGTAGTTCTGAAGCGTTTCTACAATCCTATTTTTGTTTGCTTCAATCTCCTCTTTATCAAAGGTGATTTGTCCATCTCCGTATTGTTGTAGTAAATCAATTTTAGGCAATTGGAATCTACTCAAGTCAAGAGTGGGGTCGTATTCCCCAAAATCTTTCACTTTTTTATTGATGGCTTTATCATCTTCGACCAATTCTTGATGCACCTCAACCTGAACATCAATGGTATCCTCCTCTTTGTCTTCTTCCATATTGGCAACAACCGGCGCCGGAGAAGTGATAATCTTCTGTGGCTCAGGTATAGGTTCCTCCTCAACTTCTAGTAACGCTGGTTCTGGAGCCCATGGTTCTTCATCGACCTCGTCGTTGAATGAAATAGTGTGCTCTTGAGGTTCTTCTTCTTCCTCAGGATATTCTTCCACTTTCTGCTTCTTTGGTAAACGAAGGGTTTCTAGCTTTCTTGCCACAATCACGTAAAGCAATAACGCGACAAACCCAATAAGAGCTACGCCCATATGTCCCACGATAATAGCCAAATGGTGGTAGATGTAATGCCCAGAAAGCCCACTCCATAATGTCGGATGAGCAGGTACTACCCATGCAATCAATGTACTTCCAACCAAGGCAAAAAAGATCATGTGGAGCAGAAGTTTCGCTGGCTTTATTCTGTGTAAGGCGAATGCATTACGCGCCCCCACTGCCACAAGCCAAAGGGGAAAAACGAGCGCACTAAGACCAAATCCACGCATGATGAAGGTCCATCCAAGCTTGTGGCCTAATAATCCGAAAACATTGCCTACGTCTGAGTGGTCCTCTACCGAGGAGGTCCACTGTAGTGTAAAGTCTTTAGACCAATTAGCCATAAAACTCAAACTTGAAACCAGCGAGAACAATCCCAAGAATATAAATAGAACGGCCATGAATACTTTCACCGTAGGATCACCGGTAATTTCCTTCCAATTCGCATTCAATTCTTGAAAACGCAGTTGAAATTTAGAGGGTGATTTTGCCTTCGAAGACGTTGCTTTTTTCGCCATAGCTGATTTGGGATGTTTTATTCAAAAATAATGTCTGAAGTATTAGTAAACTCGGGCGGTTGAATAGCGTTATCAACACTTTTAAGTCCTATTTTTGTGGCTTAAACCTCAATGCATGCAGATACAACCGGAAATTCATAACGAATATGGAAGGTTGCTTAGTGTTGTCGTAGGCGTGGCTCGAAGGATGGGGGGGACCCCGAGGCTCGAAGACTGTTACGATGCGCGCAGCTATGAATCCGTACAACTAACAAACTATCCTTCAGAGGAGGATTGCATGGCGCAGATGAAAGGTTTGATTACCGTTTTAGAGTCCTTGGAGGTGCAGGTACTGCGTCCCGAGGTACTAGCGGAATTAAACCAGGTTTTTGCAAGAGACATTGCCTTTGTCATCGAAGATCAGTTTATCATCCCGAATATCATTGAGGACCGTTCTGAGGAGCGCGATGCCATATCCTTGATAGAAGCCAGCATTCATTCGGCTCAAATCATCATTATGCCGTCGGGCTGTCATGCGGAAGGTGGTGATGTGATTGTACACAACGATTACATATTTGTTGGTGTTAGCAATGATAAAGACTTTACTACCTTCAAAACAGCTCGAACCAACTATGCAGGCATGGAGTACCTCAACGATGAATTTCCTGCCAAAGAATTTAAAGGATTTGAGCTCCTGAAAGACGATACCAATCCTCGTGGCGGAAGTTTGCATTTGGATTGTGCCTTCCAGCCCATAGGAAGAGGGGCTGTGATCGCACCACATCTTTTCAAGCACCAAAAGGACGTACAATGGCTAAAGGAATTCTTCGGCGAAGAAAATATATATGAATGTGATGCCGATGAGGCATATGACCTGAATACCAACTTTTTTAGCGTAAGCCCAAATGACATCATTTTGCCGGCCTCCGCGACGAAGCTAAACCAATGGTTGCTGGGACAAGGGTATAACACTCATTTGGTACAGTACAATGAAATCGTAAAAATGGGTGGGTTGATCCGTTGCAGTACCATGCCACTACAGAGAGCTTATGACGAATAACGCTAGTTCACATATTCTAATGGTCCGTCCCGTTCGTTTTGGTATGAACGCGCAAACTGCGGTGGATAATTTCTATCAAAATCAGGAAGCTGCCTCTAGCGCCTCGGACCAAGAAAAAGCTCTAGCGGAATTTGAACACTTCGTAGCGATCCTCATCGCCCATGGCGTGAACGTCCATGTTTTGGAGGATACTCCAGAGCCACACACCCCGGACAGCATTTTCCCCAATAACTGGATTAGTATGCACTCGGACGGAACAGTAGTGCTCTATCCCATGAAGGCTGAAAACCGACGTTTAGAACGTCGCGAAGAGATTTTCCAAATCCTCAAAAAATGGGGCTTTACCACAGATGCGCTCATTGACTTGACCGGTTTGGAAGAAGAGGGGGTGTTCCTGGAAGGGACAGGCTCCATTGTTTTTGATCACGATCAGCGCATCGCTTATCTAGCGCGCAGTCAACGTGCCGATGAACAGG
>JAURAE010000036.1 GCA_030829675.1 Schleiferiaceae bacterium | reverse complement strand
TACCCTTGCAGATCGATACGGTGATCACGCAGGATATAACATGTTTTGGATTGCTGGATGGGCAAATGCAAATCATGGCAAGTGGTGGGTACATTTTGGACTCCACGTTATTTAATTACCAGAGACCAGAGAAACTATACAGTATTGACGCAGGTGCCACATTCTATCAGAATGATAGTTTGCCTGGTTCAACTAGCTCGGGTATGGTCAACCTTGCAGCCGGTCTTTATCAGATCCGCGTTGAAAACGTCAATGGTTGCGAAGCTATAAACAATCAGAATTACACCATCACACTCAAGCAGCCTGATCTGGCGTACATCGATACGATCATAGTCACCCCCATTTCATGTTATAACCAAACGGATGGCACCATTGATGTGCGCGCATTTGGCGGCAACTCGCTGACATATAGTATAGACTCTGTGCAGTACTTCCCCAACGGCGTATTCAATAACCTGGGATCTCAGGCCTTTTTCTTAGAGGTTGTTGATAGCTTGGGTTGCCCCATCACACCTAACTCGCAGTCTGACTCTATTTGGGTGAGTGAACCAGCCCCATTGACCGTGAATCCCATAGTGAATCAACTGTTGTGTTATCATGACTCAACCGGATTGATTGAACTGAACATATTTGGTGGCAACCCGAATTTCCAGTCCTTCCAGCATGGGTACAATATTGATTGGGATGTGGATACTTCGAGCTTAAGCATTCCGATCAATTCCAGCTATTATTTACCGAAGAACGATTCCATCTATGGCTTGATTGCCGGCACCTATTATGCCAATATTGTCGACTTCAAAGGATGCGGAATTGTCGTTCCAATCCAGGTAAATGAACCTGACCCCGTAGAGGTGAACAGTATTACCATCTCCCCCTTGAGTTGTTACGGATCTGCGGATGGAAAGGTCCTCGTGAATGCCTATGGGGGCAACTATCTCGAATTTGAATTGAATGGAAGCACGGTATGGCAAAACAACCCGTTATTCAGCGGATTGAATTCGGATACCACCTATATCTCGGTTCGAGATTCCAATGCGTGCGAAGTGACTTATAATACCATCACGAAGAACTTTGTTCCCCAACCGGACTCCGCCTATGTCGACACGATTATAGCCCATAACATTAAGTGTTTCAGCGATAGTACAGGTAGCATTTTAATACATGCGTTTGGGGGTAATACCTTGACCTACACCATCGACAGTGTCTTAACGGCTACCACTTTCTATCCAGGCTTGGTTGCGGATACCTTCTACGTCCAGGTAATCGACAGCAAAAATTGTCCTGTGAATTACATGAACAATGATTCAACCATTATTTTGACCGAGCCGCCATTATTAGATATGGAGAGCAACCTCGTTCAGGGTGTCACTTGCTACTATGACACAACTGGACAAATTGGTCACTTCATAACAGGCGGTGTATTACCGCATACCCTGGTGCTCAATGGTCTAGACACTCTAACGAGTACGTCATTAACTACCCAGCTTTATGGTGGTCCTTGGTACTTCACCTCCTACGATGCGAATGGCTGCAAGGACTCTAGTTTGGTGTACATACCAACATCGGATTATGATTGTGATAGTATTCCGAACAATGTTGAAGGCAACACGGACTTTGACTTTGATGGTACGCCAAATATGATGGACCATGATAGTGACGGGGATGGTATTGCGGATATTATAGAGCGCGATTACAATCGCGATGGTATTGTCTATGACGATTGTGATAATGATGGCTGGCCCGACTATTTGGATGTTGATCAGTGTAATTTCTTCATCCCGAACATCGTAACGCCTAACGGCGATGGAGATAATGATTACTTTGTCATTCCTGACCTTGACAAGTATCCGAACAACCGATTGAGCATCTATGATCGTCTTGGAAACATGGTCTTCCAAGAAACGAGTTATGTTAACACCTTCCAAGGAATTGCCAATCGCTCTTCCGCCCTCAGTACAAGCAACGGTCAGCTACCAATTGGTACGTATTTCTACATTGTGGAAGTAAACGGTATTCCATTCCAGTCCGGCTATATTTATATCATGCGATGATGAAACATGTAAAAACGCTTTCCCTCCTCTTGCTGCTTGTCTTTTCAGGCATTGAACCACTTTGGGCTCAGTCGAGTGTGGGTTTACGTAATTACATTTTTTCTCCCATCGCAGTTAGCCCGTCATATGCGGGAAGAACCAACGGAGAGTTGAATTTAATTTACAACAACCAGTGGGCCGGCATGGAAGGCTCTCCTCAGACATTCTTACTGAGCATGGACTTTATGAATGCCTACCGATTAGGGAGTAATTTCCAAATCTTCAGCGATCGAATTGGCCCCATACAGAACACCTCGTTTAAGCTTTCCAATGCCTATCATTTGCAGATGTCTGACGTGGACTTTTTTTCGTTTGGCATGCAATACGGTTTAAACAATTTGGCGATCGATGTCGTAAACTCGAAATTCTTAGATCCGGAAGACTTTATCATCCTAAATGGAAATATCACTGAATGGTTCTTTAATGTCGATGTGTCTGGAACCTACTACAATCCTTGGGGCTATGCGGGTATTACGTTCCGGAACCTTATCCGAACGGATATCTTGATTAACAATTACAGCGCTCGAGGTATGCATCTCTACTTTGGAAGTGAGCGCGAGATGCTCCCCAACTGGGACTTCTCCTATTCATTCTTGGTGAACTGGATTGAAAATTTGCCGGTAGATCCAAATTTGCATTGCTTTTTTAAATACCGTGAAATGATGAGTGTGGGAGCCACATTTTCCAGAAACAGTATTGGGGCGGCCTATCAAATTTCTGCAGCGGAGTCATACAAACTTTTTTATTCCTTTAATTTCCCTTTAAGTCAACTCGCCTATTTCACTCGTCAAAATCACGCTGTGGGCATTTCCATTGATATGATTAAACCAAGCCGTATGGTGATTGAAAGCCCTCTTTTCTTCCTATGAGAACTCGGACTCTGTATTCTGTCCTAATGGCAGGAATTCTGGCGATTTTACCCTGCTCAGTTTGGGGCCAAACCCCAGGAGGACTTCGTCTTGAGAATGAGTTCTTTAGCAAATCGGTCAAAGTTCGAAAGATTGCAAACGATGTAGACGAAGCTTTTGGGCTCGCACGACTCAATCCGGAAACTTTTGTTTTTGTTGGGAAGTCCCGCCCAAGCTTCTTTACGAACGCAGATTCCAAACGTGCTGACTCCTTCTTTCGCTTGTTTCAGTACGATCAAGTCACTGAAAAAGTTACCCGATTAGCGGTAGATGGTTTATGTGAAATCACCACGAACAAATACAATATAGGGGGATTCACCTCCGACCCGGATGAGAAATTCTTGGTGGTGGCCGTGAACGATGCATCCGACCGCGTGCTGACATCAAAAATGGCGCTCCTTCATGTTGATCTGAGCCTCGGATTTGCGCAATGTGCCACCCTCCCCTTTGTGAATTCGGACTATAATTACCATCATCCTTTTTACGACATCCCTTCGCAACGTTTGTATTTCATATCGGACATACCAGGGGGTGTGGGCGGTTACGATATTTACTTCTCAAAGCGTCTTGGTCCAAACACGTGGTCTGAACCCATCAATGTCCGATACATCAACACCCCGAACGACGAGCTTTTCCCAACAACAGATTCTCAAGGGAATTTGTATTTCTCCAAATTGACCTTGAACCAGGGATATGACATTTTCATGGTTCCTCCGGGGAAACAACGCCCCATACGCTTGCTTCACCCGTATAATTCTATATCGGACGATTACGGATTCATTCAATTAGAGGAGAAAAAGGCAGCGCTTTCGCGCTCAGATAAAAATCGGAAGTCCAGCATTTATCTTCTCGAAGCGTTCTAATTCCTTAGTGCTTTCCTAACTCCACTCGACGATTCAAGGAACGATTGAATTCCGAATCGTTGGGCATTACTGGCGAAGTCTCCCCTTTTGACACAGGCTTTAAAACGTTTGGATTTACACCAAGGCTAATAAGAGCGTCACATACGGCTGAGGCTCGGCGCTTTCCGAGGCGCTCGTTGTATGTGGTCGTTCCCACATTATCCGTGTGACCAATGATTTGGATCGTTGAGACCTTGGATCTTTTAATTAGTTCTGCCATGGCACGAAGCTCCGGTTGGCTCACTTTTCGTGGTATTGCGCTATCAAAATCAAAAAGAATATTTTGAAAATCTACAGGCTCCGATCCTCGGGATGGCATTAATTCGCCGTCTAGACCCCGAAAAAGAGGTGCGAGAGCATCCATCAAGATGTCTTGATGGTAGAGCGTAGGCAAACTATCGGTAGTGGAATTAATTCGAATGGATTTAGGGGCGTATCCCTTAGCCGTTATTGTTAATCCAAGTTCATCACCATGGCTATAAACAAAGCTCAACTGTCCGGTACGCGCAGAGTCTGTAAAAATCATTTGGTCCTGCGTTCTATTAAAAAAGGACAACTGAAATGGCACCGGCGTCAAGGTTAATCGGTCCATCGCATACAAAGCGACAACCGTTTCGTTTCGTTCTTTTAACTGATCCGCAAAACCAATGATTCCAGATGGTGCTAAATCTGGTGAATTTTGTGCCAATAGTGTGGAGTCTCCCAGAACTTCATCATAGGTCGTTCTGCGTGGTCCTAAGATGACGATGCCTGTATCAACGTCAGCCGCATATGAACCTGGTAAAACATTCACTAAGCGGGTCAAAAATCCGTAGGCCTGATCCGGGTCTGTGAATGTTCTAAATAGGGCAGAAAATTTGCCTGATCCTAAAATTCTTGGTTGTCTTTCTGAGGCATTATTCGGGAGTATACGTTCGGAAATTCTATCTGTCACATTGACAGAATCCAATACGATCGTAGGAATGGTATCCTCCCAAGTTTCATAGAGTAGGGAATATGAGCCAACCTTGATTCGGCTCGCGTCACCCTTGATAAATTTTTCATTTACAACGGCATAAAGTCGAACCGAAATGAATGTCCGATCTTCTTCCACGACGATCACTGAATCCGCATTAATCCAATGCGCTTGACGAATGGCTTTTCCATGATTAATAGGATATGGGAAAGGGGTAATTGTTCCGTCACTATCATAGAAATTCAGGGTTTTTGAGGTGTCGCCTGTTGGAGCTGGACTGACAAATAGCCATTTCCCACCTGAATACCCCTGCCAAAGCGCCTCGTCAGGTAGCACAGCATCTACTGGCGGAACGGTGTCCACATAAAACGATTCCCAATGGGAGGTTTCTTCATTGTCACTACGATAAACTGCTCCAAAATTGTCCGTAGCGCGGATGCCAGCCGGAACATCCCTCATTCGAACACTTGACAGTTGTGTCTGCAGGTTGTAGGTAAACCACTGATGTCGCGTACCTGGCTCTTCGCTTCTAAAAACAAGTGAATCACCGTCAATACCCGTGGCACGCAATCCTCCAATGAGGTTTTCCGCAATTCGCGTGGATTGATCGGGTTTCTGCCATTCTCTGGGATTATTATAGCTTACCCGAACATACCCAGCATTCGGCTCCAGAATAGCCACCTGCCGGGTTGATCCATTAAAAAATACCTCCGCATCCTTTTCAACCTTGGCCCATTCTTCATTAATAAGGACGCTCTGAGCGTTGGAAACCAGACTCCCACAAAGCAACAATGCTGTGAGCCAAAATTGACAATTTCTCATCCCTAAAAATGATAACTAATACCTGCCCCCCATTCGGACAAACGCTTGCGTGAAGCCACTAGCATGTAGTTGAATCCAAAAGACCAATGGCTCGAAATGTCACGCTCCACGGTCGTTCGAACCATGATTGTTCCAAAACGAATCTGGGATCCAAACATAGGGCCCAAGTCAATAGATCCGCGAAAATTGGGTAGCAAAAACGGTATAAAATCAGAGGTGAATGCTGGCGAAATCCTCAGTGATGTGCTGTCCTCGGGTCGCGTGAAATCCGCAGCGACTATAGCACTGACTCCAAAGCTTTTTGCGTAGTTGAATCGGAATTTGTACTGATTTGTATTGTAACCAATGTAAAAGGACCCTTGAAATGGAAGCTTTGGCACTTCTGGCGCCTTTCTAGTCCGAATATTCACCGCATAATAATCGCGCAATTTGCCTTTCTTATTCACTACCTCCACCTGACCGATACCTCCCAAGCGGCTCTGATTGGCATTGACAAAGTCAAATACCTCATCTTTTGTGAGACCTGCTTCGGTCAAAATTGAAACCGTGTCTTTTCGAGACTGAACTTCCTGAATTTTCAAGGAGGTGAATTGAAATGGGGACTTTGGAGGAACCCTTTGACCCCAAACACAAAATGAGAGAACCAGCCCCGCTAGAAAGAAAAAACGCTTCATGTTCGTACAAGATAGTTAAGGATAATAACGTACACAGTTGTTGTTGTCCGTAATGACCATATTAACCCCAGAAAGATTAAGATTGGGGAAGAAATTGGGAATATCTGTATAAAAGGTTCCATTCATGGTATAGGTAAACGGGGGTGTCCCGCCTGAAATGTCATTTAACGTCACTCCCCCATTGGCTTGGGTGCTATTTCCACTTCCGCCACAATTACCGGTAATCCCATTGAAATTGGGAACGATTGGCTCTGGCTGTACAATGGTTTGCTGAACATATCGGCTGCACCCATAGCTGTCTCTGACCCGAATTCTGTAGGTCCCAGCAGGTAGATTATCAATCAAGGAACTGCTGGTGGTGCGATACGGGGTGTAATTGGTCCGCGTAATGCCTAGGCGATCCACATACGACGTGACCGTTTCCACGTCAATCGTGTATCCCCCCGTGGCCGGCCAACCGCCTAGGATAGATAGTTGGATGAATCCATTGGTCCCGGAAGGACAGCTCACGTGCTGGAAACCTGCTATGGAAATGGATAAACCCGCAGTGCTGTTGGGTGGAGCACCCGGTGATGGCGGACCTGTAATCGTGAAATTGCTGAGGGCAGACTCACATCCATTTTGATCCTTGACTTGGAAGGTGTAAGATCCTTGCGCTACACCTTGTTGGTAGCTCGAGTTCAAGGTCGTTATGGTTCCTGTAACCGCCCCATTAAGCAGCACCTGGTAGTTCAAAGTGCCACCCGAGATGTTGTACCAAATGGTTCCAGTTCCTGGATTGCAGCTGGGGTTAGCCGTGTTAGTAATGTTCGCCACGAGTACATCTGGTTCTATGATGTCAACACTCAGTGGGCTAGATTCACAGCCATTATCATCGATTGCTTTGACTTGATAAGGGCCGGCTGTAAGCCCGTTAAACGTGGGTGAGGCCTGCTGAGTTCCTGCGGGGAGTAATTCATAGGTCATAGGTGCCTGTCCACCCAACGCATTCACGGTGATGGATCCCGTAGCGTTACTGTTACAGTCCACATTGGTGCGGGATTGAAGGGAAACCAAAATCTCTGATTGCGTGCCAATAGTAACCAACTTTCTTCGTTGGCAGCCGTATTGATCTTTTACGCCAATGGTGTAGGTCCCTGGGGATAGGTTTTCAAAGAGGCCGGAGGTGTTCGATTGAATCGACGATGAGAACTGATAGCTTGAACCATCACGCCATCTATCGCGCGAAGTCGTTTTATTTCCCTCCCAAAGCCCGAATTGGATGGTTGGATATCCTCCTGTGGTTGAGGCTTGGATTTGTCCACTACCCGTCCCTGGGTAGCAGGCATCCATCTCAGTATTGGAAATAACCAGCGGACCGGACATGTTGGTGACTACCGGTTCATCGATGGTGAAGTATATGGAATCGGATATGCATCCTTGTCCATCCACCACATACACGAAATAATCGCCTGAATAAAATTTGGCGTTTAGGTTTCTCGATCGAGCACTCCCCGCTGGCCCCGTTTGGTTGTCCGTGTAAATGGTCGTGAAGGATAAATCTTCCACATGAACCGTAAAACTTGGAGTTCCTCCTGAAATTGAGACTGAAATAGATCCATCTTGTTCTCCGTAACACCCCACATCATCCTTCGAAGTCAAGCTCAAACCCAGTGGATTTGGCGCATTCACCGCATAATTTCCTTGAACCGTACATCCTGCCTGGTCGGTGACACTTGCTTTGTACGTCCCTTCGTCCACATTGGTGAAGGTCCCTGCCAAATTGGTGGCTATCGTATCTGTTGCATCGGCTGGATTCAGTAGCGAATAGCGAAGAGGCAAATTTGCCCCATTCCCGATAGACAGGGTGATTTCCCCTTTGTCCCCAGCACAACTAGGGTTTGTCACAAATACACCCATCGTCATCGCTGCAGGAATTCCGGAAGGCATGCTCACGGATTCTTGGCCCAAGCAGCCATTGTCATCGCGGACCGCGACATAGTATGTTCCGGGACCTGTTCCCAGTCGCTCATAATTCCCCGAAGTGAAAGAAGTACCATTTTGGAAAGCCGTACTACCTGTAACCGGGTCCCAATCCACTTTGTACAAAAAGGTAGATGTCCCGCCACTAGGCACCACTTGAAGAATACCGTCGGGTCCATTCGCAGATTGAGATGGAGCGCAAGTTGGATACGATTTTATGGAAGCATTGGGCAAGACTGGCGTGGGTTGTGTAACATCCACCGAATACGTAGGGCTTTCTCCAATGTTGGAGCACCCTGGCACCCCAGGAATCCAAACCTTGTAGGTATATGTTCCCGCATAATGGGACTTACTGAGCACCTCGTCTCCATCAGCGAGCCATTTTGCCTTGAAAACACCCGTGTAGTTCTGAATGCTCAATGTGACCTGCCCTTGCCCTCCGTTGCAGTCCGGCTCGGTCATAGTCGTCACTAAATTGTAGGAGCCATTGCATATAGGCACTTGGGCCCGCGCTACAAACGCAGATACCAGAAAAAGAAATACATGTACCTTTGACTTCAAGCCTTAAAAAATGAGGAACACCAAACTTACATCTATTCCTATGAAAAGCAGGCACGTATCCCTACTCTGTATAGGTGCTTTTGTATGGATTTTTACACAATGTGTTCCAGAAGGACCCCATTATTCGGTGGACAC
The DNA here is from genome assembly GCA_030829675.1 of Schleiferiaceae bacterium. Taxonomy (GTDB): domain Bacteria; phylum Bacteroidota; class Bacteroidia; order Flavobacteriales; family Schleiferiaceae; genus UBA10364. The sequence goes on along the minus strand of JAURAE010000036.1, from coordinate 2,948 downwards.
GTACGAAGGCTTGATTACAGTAACCACCGATTCAGCCAGCACAAGTGCATTCAATACATTGACGATTCACCGTTCCAACAGTTATACCAACTATATGGGATTGAACGGAGTCAATTATGAATTCCTTGCCAACGGAAATCATCTTATCATTGACGACACGCTCCAAAAAGAAATCAATGGATTTTTATATGCAGATGGAGACCTTTTCATTGTGGGAGATAGCTTGATTTTGGACTTAAAAGTCAGTCAGTTTGCCGCCGATACAACCCTCTATTTTCTAACAACACATCGAGGGACACTTGTTCACGTCCCCTGATCCTCATGGGACGTATCCTGACCACTTTCATCGGTATATGGTTGGGCCTCTCTCCGCTCTTTGGACAGAGGCTTTTGGTGCGTCAATCCATTGAAGGATTTCGTGGAAGTGGCGAAATTCATGCCTATTCCAGTAGCCGAATCTTTTTACAGCTCAATAAAGACGGCGAGTGGCCCCGTCAGATTCAATGGGAAATCCAAAGTGATGGCCAAGCTATGTGCGGAATCACCTTCAACAAGGTGGGTTGGCAGTACACTTCGAGCACAGATTCATGCGGCTTGGACTGGATGCGTTTAGATTCAGACAGCTTCACTCATCGCCTGTTTGTCGTTCAAAGCACCCCAAGCCCTTCGGAAACAATCCCAAATCGGGTAGCCGAGTCCCTACTCCTGACCAGGACACCCAAAATCCCTGTGCCACGGCCAAGTGAGCAGGAGAATGAACGGCCCCAGGCCCAAGCGACGACCAGCCCTCAGTCTGCTCGCAACGAGATTTCAGCTTCGGCTGTCGATCCAACTGTCGAGGCGACAAGCGTCCCTCCCTCGATAAAAAACGTTCAAGCAGATTCCGCGACTCTGCCTCTAGTCGTTCTTCCTGGGAATCCAATAGAAACAGCTTCAACGGAAGCCACACCTCAGATCCTGCGGCTGGATACTATTGCACAAATTGATGAAATCGCCCAGCGCTCCTCTTTCAGTGCAGCGAATACGGATGCACCGAAGGAATCCTACGGAAAGACCCTCTTGGACACTACATCGGTTCTTGCGCCCAGCATGGATCAGGCCGACACACCAAGAAGGGATATGCCCGTGAACCCTTCAGTGCTTTCGCAGGGCTCTCCTTCGACGATTTCTTCCGCTGCGACATCCGACACGCCTGAGTACATCTTTACGGTACCTGACTATCAACCTCGCCGAAGTTGGTTTGGCCGAAAGAAGAAGCCAGAGCCCATGGCAGAACCCCTTGCCCCAGAGCCATTGGCTCCTTCCTCTTTAGAAAATATTCCACTCAAGGATGCCGATGAAATCGAGGAATTGGACAGTCAACCCCAAAAACCTGCCCCATCAGAGTCAACATTGTCCTCGGAATTGGCAAACGACACCTCGGTCTACCTGCAAACCGCGCCGTTCATTTCTGTGGCGTCCTTTGAAACCCTGGAATACACGCAGCAAGTGTTGCAACAGTTTACCTGCCCGGGCGGCTGCATTATTGTTCGGTCCGAGAAAGGCTTCTACTATCGAATTGGCTTCTATCCAGACCCAAAAAATATCGCTGTAGTTTTACGTGAAATCCGCAAAAAATATTCCGACGCATGGCTCGTAAACTAATCCTCTATCTTCTTCTATGCATTGGTATGGCATCCTATGGTCAAAATTCCAAAGGTCAAAACCTTACCAGTGCCGTGATAGATTCCAGCCATCTGACTGGGCTTCACACCCCAGAATCCCTTGTCAAACCTATGAACCTTTGGAAAGGACTTCGTGAGGGTTCAAACACACATTTCGGCATGGGATTGAGCCCCGGGTACAACAATACTGCCTACTTTAAGATTTCAAAGCGTATCGGTACCCCAAACTTGCCTTTTGGGTTCTACCAAACGATAGAATATGCAACGGAGCACAATCTAGGATACAACACAGAGTCCCCTCTTTTTCGTTTGCCCACTGGTGCCTATTATCATTTAAATGATAAATGGACCATCCTCGCTGGCGTTGATGCCCTTTCGAAAGCGTTATATTCTTATGGAGGCATACGAAAAGAGATTGCCTTATGTTACCAGTGGTCTGTCGTTCCTATCACATTAGGATACTCTTTCTTCATGGGCCCTAGTCTTATGATTGGCATCCCTGTCTTCTAAACGTATGATGGAGCAAACCGCCGCCTGGATTCAATCCCTCGGCCTCACCATGGTCGACCAAGACTTCAGCCGTCCCTGGGGTGGCTTCCTCGTCATTGCTGAAGAAGACTCACAGGCCTTTGCGAACCACTTCTTCCCTGGCGTCGAAGGCATCCCCATCGGCCAAGGCGTACGTTTGAGCCCCAAAATCCTCATGGTGAACCCCGGCCAGCGCCTCAGCTGGCAGTACCATTACCGACGCCGCGAGATGTGGACCGTCGTCGAAGGCCCCGTGGCCGTCGCCACCAGCCCCACAGACGAGGAACTCCCCGCCAAGGACTACTTCAAGGGAGACCTCATCACCCTCCAATGCGGCGAGCGCCACCGCCTAATCGGCAAAGAAGCCATGGGCATCGTGGCCGAATTCTGGATCCACACTGACTTCAACCACCTTTCAGACGAAGAGGACATCGTTCGGGTGCAGGACGATTACGCGCGACACTGAATCACAAAGATTCCAGAGACATTCTTCGAGGTAGTACCTTCGTACTATGTCCAAACACACCTTCCCCGCCGGCCCCGTCACCCTCGGAGGCGACCAGCTCTTCCTCATCAGCGGCCCCTGCGTGATTGAATCGCGTGACACCATGCTCAAAGTCGCGGAAGAACTCGCAGAAATCCAGCAGGCCCTCCCCCTCGCCGGCATCATCTACAAGTCTAGCTTTCAGAAGGATAACCGCAGTAGCGTCGACTACTACATGGGGCCCGGCATGGACGAAGGCCTCAAAATCCTTC
>JAURAE010000035.1 GCA_030829675.1 Schleiferiaceae bacterium | reverse complement strand
AAACAATAATGGATGCTGTGGCACCCAGCCTAACCCCCTGCGGTAATGGGCCATATCTACCTCCTTCAAATCCTTAGATCCTAAAGCGACTGTTCCTTGTTGAGGATGATCAAAGCCCGCCAATAAGTACAGTAGTGAACTTTTACCGCCGCCAGAGGGCCCTACAAGCGCGGTTGTTTTCCCAGCTGGGATCATGAGGTCTAAGCCTTGCAACACCTCGCGGTCGTCGTAAGCAAAACGAACGTTGTGCAGGGTGATATTTTCCTTCCAATCGGCTTCAACCACAGGCTGGTCTCCTGAGGGCGGTACCACCATGTCCAGGACCTCAAAGATTCGCTCCGCACTGGCATTGCCTTTTTGGATGTCGTAGAGGGCATTGGTGACGTTTTTGAAGGCAGGAATTAATTGGTAGAATAATAAAATAAAGGCCACTAATTCTCCACCGGTCAGGCGCTTACCCGCCAGCACCTCTTGGCCGCCGAGATAAAGAACTACGAGCAACACACTTACCCCCAAGACTTCCGCGATAGGTGAGCTTAGGTCGCGCTTTCGGAACACCTTAGTCATCGTGCGCTGCCATTGACGCACACTTTGAGCGAACAGACCACTCATTTGCGACTCTACAGCGTAACTCTTTATAATGGGTAAGTTCGATAGCGCTTCTTCTAGCGCTGTGGTATTTTGTCCCAAAAGGCCTTGAGCTTCCTTCGCGCTGCGCTTCAGACTCTTTCCCACCGTTGCAATAAGCCCCCCGGATATGGGAATAATGGCCAAGGCCCATAAGGTCAAGGTAGGACTCATGGTGAAAAGTACTGCCAAGGTCCCTAAAATCATCAAAGGGTCGCGTACGAATCCCTCCATACCCTTAAGCATGGACCATTCTATTTCATTTAAATCCGCCGTGGCGCGGGTCAGTAAATCTCCTTTTTGCCATTTGCTGTGCTGGCGCAAGCTCAAGGCAATCCACTGATCGTGTAGGGCCTGTTTAAAGTTTGCCACCACTCCATTTCGAACAGGTGCCATAGTCCATAAGGCCGCATACCGGGATAGGTTTTTCCCAATGAAAATGAAAAAAACTATTTGGATTATTCGAACGAGGGTGGAAGAAGCGCCGTGAAGGTCTCTGTATGACTCTACTCGCTCAGCCATTGCCACTTTCCAAGGAGCTGCACCCACTAAATCCGCACCTGGCGTATCGAAAATAATATTGAGCAAAGGGATGAGCGCACCAATTGAACCTATGCTAAAAACCACCGTAAGAAGGTTAAAAAAGGCCGCCAGTGCAATGTAACTGGCGAAGGGGCCCATGGTTCGAATAATGCGAAGAAATGCCTTCATAGTTCTTTTCGTTGCAGCGAAGGTAGCGCTTACGCGGCAATGCGTAAATTTGCACCTATGGAAAGCACACGTCAACTTAAAATTGCCAAGCTCCTTCAAAAGGAAATGGCCGGAATCTTACAACAATTGGCCAAAGACCATTTCCCAGGCACCCTACTCAGCGTCTCGAAAGTACGCGTGAGTCCTGACCTTGGTTTGGCTAAAATTTACGTGAGCATTTTTCCCGTAGCTAAAACGAAGGAAACCTTCGATTTCTTGCAACTAAACAACGCAAAATTGCGTGGTGCCCTAGGTCACGCCGTCGGGAGTCAGTTACGCGTTGTTCCAGAGCTTATGGTCTATGTAGACGATAGCTTGGAGTACGAAGAAAACATCGACCGCCTGTTACGCGGTGAAGGCGAAAGTCCCATCAAATAATCACAGGTGAAATCTTTCAGCACCTATCTCGCTCGTAAATACTTCTTTTCTAAGGGAAGATTAGGTGCTATCCGTCTGATGTCGCTAACTGCGTTGATTGGACTATCCTTAGGTACCGCGGCCATGGCAGTGGTGCTCAGTGCTTTCGCCGGGCTGGAAGATTTAGTTGCCAGCCAATATGAGCATGCGAATCCAGCTCTGAAAATCAGTCCTGCAACCGGGCAATATTTAGAACTTACCGCGGAAGATTCTGCTTTTATTTCCAACGAAGCCGCCCACTACCCTACTTCAGTATTCGAGCCTGTCTTTGAGCAGCGCGTGCTCTTGGCACAAGGAGACCATCAACACATTGCTTATTTGTTGGGCAGTTCGATGGAATACGAAAAAGAACACCATTTGGACCAACACCTGCTGACTCAAGCTGATCCGGCACTCGACCTTGGAGGAAATACCCTTCGATTAGGGGCGGGAGTGGCTTACCATTTGGGGATTTCAAATACCAATCCGCCGCCCATTATTACCGTTTATCTGCCAAAAATCAACGCTTCTACCAACGCCCTGAACCTGAGCGATGCGGTGCAGGCCAAGAATGTTTTTGTGACGGCTATTCACACGGTGCAACCGGATTACGACGCCAATAAAGTCATTGCCCCGCGCCAGTGGGTCCAAGAATTTACTGGCGCTACTCACCCCTCTTATCTAGAGGTGTATGCTGAGGACAAGGCATTGAGAACGTCCATTGAAAATCACTTCGGCGATCGCGTGGTCGTTGCGGATAGACTAGAGCAAGAAGCCACCTTGTTCAAGGTCATGCGATCCGAACGACTGGTCGTCATTGCCATCCTTGCCTTTGTCGTGTTCCTAGCTAGTTTCGGCGTGGTGAGCGCATTGACCATCATCGCCCTTGAAAAGGATAATGATATCCGCACGCTATGGTCGATGGGTGCCTCGAATGCCCAATTACGTCAAATATTCTTCACTAACGGCATGTATATTGTCGGTGCAGGTTGGGCCTTAGGAATGACCCTTGCCATCCTCTTGATTGTGCTTCAACAACAGGTCGGTCTCATCACCCTCGGCTCGGGCTATGTTCAGGAATTCTATCCAGTGACACTAAAACTTTCGCATGTGGCGCTTACGACCTTAATTGTACTAGGCATAGGCACTTTGATGAGCGCCTGGTCTACGAAGAATGTCGTGAGGGACTAACCAATCAAGATTTCGTTTTGATCGTTGCCGTATTTGGCAATATATTCAGATTCAATTTCGTCTAAGGTCGCCAAGACTTCTTGCGGATCTTCCAAGGTGACTAATCGTGAGCGGTAAGGCTTGAAGTGCGTCAATCCACGGAAGTAATTCGTGTAATGCTTTCTGGTTTCCATTACCGCATAGCGCTCTTCTTTCCATTTCAAGCTCATCTCAAAGTGCTCACGAGCGGCAGCTACACGTTCTTCCACGGTAGGCTTAGCTGCCTCCACGCCGTGTTCAAGGAAGTATTTGATCTCGTCAAAGATCCAAGGGTATCCAATACTCGCGCGGCCGATCATAATACCATCAACGCCGTATTTGTTCTTGTATTCGAGCGCCTTTGGCCCACTGTCGACATCGCCGTTCCCGAAAACAGGAATGTGTAGACGCGGGTTGTTCTTGGTTTCGGCGATCAAGGTCCAGTCCGCCTCTCCCTTATACATCTGCTTGCGCGTTCGACCGTGAATTGAGATGGCCTGAATACCCACATCTTGAAGACGCTCTGCCACCTCAACGATGTATTTCGTATTCTCGTCCCAGCCCAATCTAGTTTTTACCGTCACCGGCTTGTTGACCGCTTTGACTATTTCAGCAGTCATCTTGACCATCTTCGGAATATCCTGAAGGATCCCCGCGCCTGCGCCTTTACAAGCGACATTCTTTACAGGACAACCGTAATTTATATCTATGATGTCCGGATTAGATTCTTCGCAGATGGCAGCTGCCTGACGCATACTTTCAATCTCGTTCCCGAAGATTTGAATGCCCAAAGGACGCTCGTATTCGTAGAAGTCCAATTTCTTTACGCTCTTCGCCGCATCGCGAATAAGCCCTTCGGAAGAAATGAATTCGGTGTACATCACATCAGCCCCGTGATCCTTACAAAGCTTGCGGAACGGGGGATCACTCACATCCTCCATGGGCGCGAGCAACAGTGGAAATTCACCAATCTCTATATCTCCTATCTTTACCATCACTGCAAAAATACAACCCGATGCAAAACCACCCTTCATGGAGCCCTGTAAGAATTGCGGCTTCTTTTATTTTGGTCATTATTCTAAGCTCACTCCTCATTGGCGGCATCGGATTCATCATCGCAACCGCCGCATACGACAACCTATCTGAGCCCGGTGCGATGCGTTGGTTACAACTGACCAACAGCTTAGGGGTCTTTTTAGTTCCGCCGCTCGTTCTGATGTGGTGGAGCAAATCTTCTCCTCAAGCCTTATTAGGGTGGCGGAGCGCAAGAATAACACCTTCGGGATGGGGTGCGTTGTTGCTCATTATTGCGGGCTCCTTCTTCACCATTGATGCCCTTGCACATCTAAACATGGTACTGTTGCCCGAGGCTCCTTGGGTGGAAGAGCTAAAAGCACAAGAGGCGACAGTTAAACTTGCCTTAGATATTCTCCTGCGTGATATGGTGACAACGACGTTATTGGCCAATGCATTAATCATGGTGGTTGTTCCAGCAATTGGTGAGGAACTATTCTTTCGCGGGGCCGTGCAGGGTTTGCTTGGACAAAAATTCAACCACCACATTGCGATCGCAGGTACTGCCCTATTCTTCGCCTTAGGACACATGCAGCCGCTTAGCGTCTTGCCGATATTATTTATGGGGATGGTATTCGGCTATTTAAAGCACTGGACCGGTTCGATTTGGGTGCCCATAGGGCTGCATTTCATAAACAATGCAACAGCCCTAGGCAGCGCGTATTTGAACGACGGAAACTTGTTGGAGGAAAGCACCATGGCCGGTTCGATATGGTCTTATACGGGTCCAATTCTAGTCTTGGCAGGACTCTACACCATATATACTCAACGCAAAGCATAAAAAAAGCCGACCCAAAGGGCCGGCTTTCTCGCCTATACAAGCGATTCTCTTTGCTTTTAGTTCTCTGAGCTGTACAACGCTTCCACGTTCTTAGGCTGGTTTGAACTATAGTTGATCTTCAACGCTTGCGCTTTGCGCAATTGCAATTTGATATCTGTAATGAGACCCATCTTTACCGTTTTATCGGCCTTGATAGACATAGTCATCATTGCTGCATCTTCTTCTGATTTCTGCTCACGCTCTTGAATAACGAACGGTTGGATATCGTCCAAAGAAGCGAATGCATCATTCAATTGGACACGTGGAGAACGACCAAATTTATCTTGGTACTTTACACGTGGGGCACCAGCGTAGATGTAAGTCACCAACGACTTGCGCTCCAATTTTTGAATTTCTGTGGCTTGCGGCTTGTTTACCGTCACTTTCAAATCTACTTCACGCATTACCGTAGCAACCATGAAGAAGAACAGCAACATGAAAACAATATCCGGAAGTGCCGAGGTATTTACCGCCGGCAACGCCTTGTCCTTCTTTTTCTTAATTACCGCCATTATCCACCAATATTTAAAGGTTCAGCCTCAGAAATCTTCTGTGGATACGCCAACTTGATTTCTTTCAAGATCTCTTTATCCTCTTCTTCATCCATGCTGCGGTATGAACGGCCAAACTTCTCTTGAGCATAGCGTTCACGCAAGTCTTCATACGCTGCAACCAGTTCGTTTTGAACCTTTACATACATACCGTAGGAAGTACCGCGGTCATTCTGCAAGGAAACTACTGCCTTATCAGGATTATCCGAGCTAGTCGTAATCTTATATCCTTGACAGTACTCACAAGATCCATCACCGTTGTTATCAATAAACTCCATCGCCTTAGCACGTAGTTCCGAAATCTGTAAGTATTCGTCTTCTACAAGCAACTGGTCGTTTGAGTTTACTAATACGGTAAAGATGTTGCGCTCCTTGATTGGAGGTGGATCTTCAACAAGTTCCTCGTCAAATGGAGGCAGCTTTCTGTTAATCCCTTTATCCGTATCCATGGTAGTGGTTACTAGATAAAAGATCAACAACAAGAAAGCGATGTCTGCCATCGATCCGGCGTTGATTTCTGGTATGGCTCTTTTATTTCTTGCCATAACGATCCTTATTTAGTTACGCGTGAAACCAACGAGTATACTACGGCCAAAATTGCTCCTGAGAACAAAATGTAGAACGAAGTCAACATTGCGCTAGACGCTTTTGACGTGGCTTCTGTAACGTCTTTATATTCATTAAAATCTGAACCGTCTGCCGTGAACCAAGAGATCAGACCGATCACTAGGATAGCAGCAAGTCCTATACCTACACCCTTAATACCTTGAGGATTTACAACTAGGGCGAGTACAAAGCTCAATACGGCAATGATAATACCAAGAATGGTAGAGATCATTCCGAAGGACACAAATCCAGGAGCGTTGTTCTCGTTTACGGCAACCATGATGAAAAGCACCACGCCTACCAAACCGAGCCCAATGCCTAGGACACGTCCAATTAATGGAAGTTTACTAAGCATCTGAATTACGCGTTTTTCTTGTTGTACTCAACCAACATATCCATGAAAGAGATAGAAGCATCTTCCATCTTAATCACAATACCGTCGATCATCGCTACGATAAGGTTGTAGAAAATTTGAAGGATGATCGCAGTGATCAAACCAAATACTGTAGTCAAAAGTGCCACTTTAATACCACCCGCTACCAATGAAGGGTTGATATCACCCGCTGCTTCGATAGCATCAAAGGCACCAATCATACCGATTACCGTACCCATGAAACCAAGCATCGGAGCCAAAGCGATGAACAAAGAAATCCAAGAAACACCTTTCTCCAATTTTCCGTTTTCTACAGAACCTACGCTCATGATAGACTTATCTACCATATCCAAGCCTTCGTCGTAGTGATCCAAACCTTCGAAGAAGATAGTTGCTACTGGACCACGAGTGTTGCGACAAACTTCTTTAGCAGCTTCAACACCACCGTTGTTCAACGCACCTTCCACTTCTTCCAACAATTTTTCAGTGTTAGTTTGAGCAAAAGTCAAGTAAATGATACGCTCGATCACCAATGCGAGACCTAGAACCAAGGCCAACAATACGAACGACATAAAGAATGCACCACCTTCGATGAATTTTTCTTTCAAAATCTGGGTGAATCCTTTTTCAGCTGGTGCTTCTTCAACAGCAGCTTCTTCAGCCGGAGCTTCTTCTTGTGTAGCGGCAGAATCTGTAGTAGCTGCAGCAGAATCAACAGCTGCATCAGCAGAATCCATAGTTTCAGTAGCAGCAGTTTCTGCTACTTCTTCTGTAGCCGCCATATCTTCCTGAGCATAGGCGTTAACGGTACCCAATGAAAGGGCAACGATAGCAAGCAAAGAGAGTGCTTTTTTCATTTTTCTAATTGTTTAAATACAAATGTTTAGAGTTATGCATGATTGCGTCGATAACATTACACCCAAACATGCGAGGCCGAAAATACAAAAAAATGATGTTCTGAGTGCACTAAGCACATTCTCCGGACAGACTCTCGGAAAACTTAACGGCAAATTCATCTCGACCCAAATTCTGCCCCAACAACACCATGGCTTTTACCAAGGCGCTCTCAAAAGTCATATCCTTGGCGCTCAACGTGTTAAATTGCTCTAGAGCCGATGAACTGTCGTACAATCCGGGTACAATTCGACCGCTCACACATTGTGAGGTATTGATGATCTGAACGCCACCCTCCTCGCAGCGCTGTAAAAAATCGATAAACGCAGGAGTATTTGGTGCATTTCCGGCGCCAAAAGTGCGCAATAAGACCACTTTCCAATTCTCCGATACCGGCACTTTTGTGAAATCTAGACCAGGATACAATGTCACGACGCCCACGGAGGCATCCACTTGTTTCTGGAACCGAAGCACAGATTCCACAGGTTTCCACAACAACTCATCGTATACGCTCATGCGCACGCCGCTTTCCGCCAAGGCAGGATAATTGGGCGAACTAAAGGCATCAAACTCATTGGATGAACGCTTATACGCCCGATTGCCCCGGTATAATTTGTATTCGAAGTAGATACAGACCTCTTGTATGAGTGCCTCCCCATCGCACTCCATCGCAGCAAACTCCAAGGCACTGAGCAGGTTCTCTGTGGCATCAGTACGCAACACTCCTACCGGCAATTGCGATCCAGTGATAATGATCGGTTTTTTCAAGCCTTGAATCAAAAAACTCAACGCACTAGCGGTATAGGCCATCGTGTCGGTGCCATGCAAGAGCACGAATCCATCGTAATCCTGGTAATGCTTTTCAATGCGCTCGACCAAATCTATCCAACCCTCCGGCTGCATCTCAGAGCTGTCCACCGGCTTGTCCACGGTCACTACATCCAGCTCAATAGGCAGCAGCGCTAATGCGGGAATGGACGCACGCAGCTGATCGAAATCTACCGGCGCCAATTTGCCGTTTGGATTCTGTTTCATCCCGATGGTACCGCCGGTGTATATGAGGCAAATCTTTCGCATACTATCCAAACAAGTTACGAGTATTTACGGCAAGTTTTGGGGCCAATTCCGCTCCGTCCATGTCCAAAATCTCCGCCACCGTTTGGGCCACCTCAGCCATGAAGGCCGGCTCATTTTTCTGCCCTTTGAACGAGGTTGGAGTCAAATACGGCGCGTCCGTTTCCAGTAAGATTCTATCCTGCGGAATGGCACGCACCACAGGGTCAGTTGCACTGCGATTGTAGGTAATGACCCCTCCGAGGCCGAAGTAAAACTCGCCCAAGCGCAAGGCTCGATTGATTTGTTTCTTCCCGCCGCTAAAGCAATGAAAAACCCCACGAAGCTTTCCTCCATGGCGCTCCTGCGCTGCCTCGAGGACTGGGAATAGTTCCTTGAAACTGCTTCGCACGTGCAGGGCGATGGGCAGGTTCCATTCGACACTCCAATCCATCTGGGTATTGAGTGCATCAATCTGAATGTCCAAGGTGGTTTTGTCCCAATACAGGTCCAAACCTATCTCACCCACTGCACAAAATCGATCCGGTTCAGATTCGTAAGCGGCTTTTAGGGTGTCCAATTGGCTTTTGTAATCCTCCTTCACATAACAGGGATGCAATCCTATCATTTGGCGGACGGTGAGCTCGGGAAATTGGTCTACTGCCTCCTTCATTTTAGGCACACTGTGCACGTCGATATTCGGCAACAGAATTTCGTGAATGCCCGCGTCCAAGGCGCGCTGCTGCACCTCCTGCTGACGCTCCACCAAAGAGCTATCATACAAATGACAATGGGTATCAATCCACATTAGAGCGGGAGGTTTCCGTGTTTCTTTCTAGGAAGTTTCACTGCCTTGTTTTCCAACATAGCGAAGGCGCGAATCAAGCGCTCACGGGTTTCTTCAGGGAGAATGACCTCATCCACATACCCGCGGTGTGCTGCGCGATATGGATTGGCAAAAGCTTCGGCGTATTCGGCCTCCTTCTGCAGCAACTTGGCCCCTGAATCCTCCGCTTCGGCAATCTCCTTGCGGAAAATAATTTCTGAGGCCCCCTTGGCACCCATCACCGCGATTTCCGCGGTCGGCCAAGCAAAGTTCATGTCCGCCCCGATCTGCTTCGAGTTCATCACACAGTAAGCACCGCCATAGGCCTTGCGCGTGATCACCGTAATTCTAGGTACGGTGGCTTCACTAAAGGCATACAAGAGTTTGGCGCCATTGGTAATGATGCCGTTCCATTCTTGGTCCGTACCCGGCAAGAACCCAGGCACATCCTCTAGAACTAATAGTGGAATGTTGAAGGCATCACAGAATCTAACGAATCGCGCACCCTTAGTGGAAGCGTGAATGTCTAGTACTCCAGCGAGGTAGGCGGGTTGATTCGCCACTATACCAATGCTCTTTCCTGCCAGTCGGGCGAAGCCGACCACAATGTTTTCAGCAAAGTCGCGGTGGACTTCATGGAAGGAATCGGTATCGACGATATCAGCAATGACCTCCTTAATATCATAAGGCTGGTTCGGATTGTCCGGTATGATGTCCTTCAGCCCCATGCGCATTTCATCGCCCGGCTCGTAAGCCAATACCGGCGGCTCCTCGTCACAGTTTTGCGGGAGGTAGCTCAACAATCGCTTGAGACCATTGATCAAGGCTACTTCATTGGGGTAGGTAAAATGCGTCACACCGCTTTTGGTGGCGTGGGTACTAGCACCGCCCAATTCCTCTGAAGTCACCTCCTCGTGGGTCACAGTTTTCACCACATTCGGGCCCGTCACAAACATGTACGAGGTATCTTCTACCATCATGATAAAATCTGTCAAGGCAGGCGAATACACAGCACCGCCGGCACAAGGGCCCATCATAGCAGATAATTGGGGAATGACTCCTGAGGCTTGAACGTTGCGGTAAAAGATGTCGCTGTACCCGCCAAGGGATACTACGCCTTCTTGAATGCGCGCACCACCACTATCGTTCAAACCGAACACCGGCGCACCCGTCTTCATTGCGAGCTCCATGATTTTCACAATCTTCTCGGCATGAGCTTCGGCTAGAGAACCGCCCAACACCGTAAAGTCTTGCGCATACACATAGGTCAAACGGCCATTCACAGTCCCGTAACCGGTGACCACTCCGTCGCCTAAAATCTTCTGTTTATCCAATCCGAAAAGGTTACTTCGGTGAGTGACCAGGGCGCCCATCTCTTGGAAACTCCCTTCATCGAGAAGAAAGTGAATGCGCTCGCGAGCGGTCAATTTCCCCTTTGCGTGCTGGGCTTCTATGCGTTTCTCACCGCCGCCCTTGGTACTCTCTTCCCGTAGTCGCGACAGTTCGTCTCTTTTATCTTGCATGGTGGTTCTGTGTCTGTTGTTTCTGTGGTTAAGTTACTGCTGCGAAAAGGCATTTCGCAAATCAACTTTGGTATGTCTGTGAAATCTTTTGGTCTCCTTAGCCTTTCGACGAATTTCTGCTTGCTCTTCTTCGGGCAGGTGGATAACTTCCACACATTGCGGCGTACAGCACCCTTCGTTTTTCGCAGCACATTCCTCACACTGTATAAAGAGGAGGTTACAAGCCTTGTTCGCACAGTTCACGTGCGTAGCCGAAGGTTGGCCACACTGGTGGCATTCTGAGATGATCTCGTCTGAGATGCATTCCCCAAGACGCTCGTCGAACACGAAGTTGATGCCGTGGAATTTATTCGGCAATGCTTCCTCATCTATTTGGCGGGCATAATCGATGATGCCGCCGTGAAGTTGGTTCACATCTTTAAAGCCATGGTGCTTGAGGTAGGCAGAGGTCTTCTCACAACGAATTCCACCGGTACAGTACAGCAAGATCTTGCGGTCCTCTTGGCCTTTGAGTTTTTCTAGGACCATGGGTAGTTCTTCGCGGAAGGTTTCGGCTTCCGGTAGGATGGCGCCTTCAAAGTGACCGATCTCGCTTTCATAGTGATTGCGCATGTCCACGATAACAGGGTCGTGATTTTCGATGGCGTCGTTCCAATCTTTCGCGGTGAGATGGGCGCCTACGTCGGTCACGTCGTAATCTTCTGGTTGAAGCCCGTCGGCCACGATTTGGTCGCGCACCTTGATGATGAGCTTGAGGAAAGACTTACCGTTGGTTTTATCGGTCACAGCCATTTTGAACGGTACGTCCCTAAAGTAGTCCATGCCGTGAACGTATTGCTCAAAAGCGTTCCAGTGGTGGGCAGGTACATTCATTTGGGCATTGATGCCCTCGCGGCTCACATAAATACGGCCGAGACAGTCCCACTCGCTCCATTGCGCAAAGAGCTCGTCGCGTAGCGCTTTGGGATCTTCAATGATGACGTATTTGTAAAACGAGAGTGTTTTACGTTCAAAGGTTTCCGCTTCCAATTTTGCCAAGAGCTGCTCTCGACTAAACTTATTCGCCAATGTGCGTTTTCCTGAATTTGGATCCATGGGGTCTTAATTTGTAGGGCAAAGATAAGTTATCTTTGAGCGACCCAAATCTGATCATTATCATCACAGAACATGAGCGGAACCATTTTAATTCTCGGCGCCTGTGGCCAAATTGGCACCGAATTAACCCTCGCACTACGCGATAAATACGGCACCGACCAGATCGTTGCCTCAGACATTCGTCGCAGCGACCTAGCCGAATTACAAGACGGCCCTTTTGAAATTCTAGACGCCAGCGATGCTGATGCCCTGCGCACGGTATGTGAGCAATACAAGGTGCACACCGTATACCACCTCGTGGCCATGCTCAGCGCTACCGGGGAGAAATTCCCGATGAAGGCTTGGGACCTAAACATGCAAAGCCTGCTCCATGTCCTCGAACTTGCCCGTGAAGGGGTGATTCAAAAGATCTTTTGGCCCAGCTCCATTGCCGTTTTTGGACCGACTACTCCCAAGGATCACACCCCGCAGCAAACCATTATGGAGCCCTCGACGGTCTACGGCATCTCCAAACTTGCTGGCGAGCGTTGGTGTGAATACTACTTCAATAAGTACGGCGTGGACGTTCGTTCCATCCGCTACCCTGGACTCATTTCTTGGAAATCTCAACCGGGCGGCGGAACCACAGATTATGCCGTCGAGATCTATTACAAGGCCTTGGAAGAAGGTCGCTATACGAGTTTTTTATCCGAGCACCGTGC
>JAURAE010000034.1 GCA_030829675.1 Schleiferiaceae bacterium | reverse complement strand
GTTGTCGAACTTAAAGTGCTCTTTATTGAAGTCTGCCAAAGCGTTTCGAAGGTCGTTGATGTTCGAGTTTTCAGCCGGAATGGCAAGGACAAATTTGTGTGGCGCATTGGGTTGTTCTGGGAAATCAATTTTCTGAACCTTTTGATCTCCAGAGCCCTCGAAATCTTCTTTGCCTCCTTCGTTCTCGTCCATCAATAGCGCTAAGATTTGAGCAGCTACGGTAGCTTCTTCCGAATCGGCATAGTCCTTCACGACGCCTTTTAACGAAGCAATGACCGCATCTTCTTTTTCGTCCGCGCCATAGATGAAGGCTTGCAACATCTGGGCTTTCGCGCGCAGCGATGTTTCAGGGTACTGATCAATGAATTGGTCCAATTTCTTTTGGGCCGTTTTCAAGTTCCCCAACTCAAAAGCGGCAAAAGCTCCATCATAAGCATCCTGTTCTTCTCGCGGCACGTCAGGTCCTTTCAGTTCTCCACGAAGCAGGGCCGCATATGGGCTATTCGGGTACTCTGTAAGAAGCTTTTCCTTGGTTTTCTCTTGGTAATCTGTGTCCAATTGTTCCCCGCGCAACAAATACAGCCCGTAAAGCACCTTGGGGGTTAATTGGGCATAGCTCTCAAACTCCTTCAAATAATCCAACCAAGCCAAATCTGCCGCAACCAAATCGCGCAAACCGTCTTTGTAAATGAACCCTAGTTCCGCCTTCGCCGTGGCTTCTCTAATCAAGCTTTGGTTATAGTCTTCCTGAGATCGAAGCACGCGAGATAAGTAATATTCCACAGAATTATCGTTCGAAGGCAGCGCCACTTCCGCACTGTCCGCCCCATCATCCGCGTTGGCAAGATCTACTCCCCCGCCAAAGCCTTGAGTCGGCTTGTCTTTGGTGCGCCAATGGTCTTCCAACGGACGCTCGCCCCAAGTACGTTTAAACGACGCAAGCCCGCTCGTGCGCACCTGGGCGTTGAAGAAATACCACTCGCCACCGCCAATGGCCTGAGGCCCTGCATTTGCCAGCAACGCATTTTGCTCGGCGCGCATTTCTGCCAGCTCGGCCCGGCGTCGGGCTTCTTCCTCGCGCTTTTGTTTCTGCTCAATGAATTGGCCAAACTTCTCGCGCAACGCTGTTTCGCTCATTCCATACATCGCCTGCAAGCTGTCCTCAAGGGCGATGGTATTGATCGCCAAAACCAATTCATCCAAGACGCTCTTCCTGTGTTGCAGCGTATCCAGCCCGCTGTATCCAGCAGGCAACACCGCCAAAGCGCTATCGTAATACGCCTGCGCCGGCACAAAATCACGGAAATCAAAAGCCACACCCGCAAGCGTCAAATAGCTCTTTCCCTTCTGCTTCGGGTTGTCCACCGAACTCTGAATGCTCTGAACCAGCAACTTCTCAGCCTCCGGGAAATGCTCCAAATCCAATCTCTTTAGCGCCCACACGTAGTAAATCTGATCGCGGTAGGTGATGTTCTTGTCGTCGCGAAGCATTTTCTCCAAATCCTTCTCAATGACCGCAATGTCCTCCATGTACACGTCGAAATTCTCCGCACGTTTGATTTGCGCCGAGAACGTTATATCATAATCATCTGGGTGTAGTTTTATAACCGCCTCATAAGATCGCGCACTCTCATATCCCTTTTTCATAAGGGCATAGAGCTGTGCATTTAAATAAGTAAGTCGAACTTTCTGCGCCTTATTTGGGGCCAATTCCGCCGCACTCTCCACCCATTGCTGCGCCTGCTCCCAAGACTTCTTTTGGATGTGCAGCGCCGCCATGGTTTTCTGTGCCTCAAAGAGCATTGCCTTGGGCAGTTCCTTGGTATAAATCTCGTCTAAGATCTGCTCGGCCTGGAAAGCATTGTCCATACGGATGTGGGTTTGCGCAGCCAATAATTGGGCCCAAAAAACCTCATCCTCCGCTTTTTCAATACCACGAAACTGGTCCTCCATATAAGACGTCGCCTCGATACACTGAATCCACTCGTTTTTATAGAACCTCGCCCGTGCAATCAGCAAATACGCCTTGAATACATAGTCGTTTTTCTGTTCGCCACGGAACACCATGCTGTGGTTTTTGATGACTTTGGCGCTCTTTTCTAAGGCGCGGTCCATCTTGGCGAACATTTGAGGGGCCTGCTTTTCGTCCGGCCAATAATAGATCGGCAACAGGGCCTCGAAATCATACTCCTCGGATTTTTCGAAGGCGCCCACGGCCTCCTTCAGCGCCTCTTCCCCATTAAAGAACGCGTTGTAATGCGCGGTCGTTTCGTGATACTGGCGGTTGATCCAACGGTCCTTGGTTGTCGAACAGTTCGACAAAACCATGGCGGCAAGGAGTAGGGATATGTATTTTCGAAAACCCATCAGGTGTAATAACGCGTTAAAATTATTTTATTTCACGCCGCGGGAGAAATGCTACGCCCGATATTTGTGACCAACATGGCAAAAAGATCTAAAAATCAGAAACGCGTTCAACGTTGGCGGAACAAATTCCGCTTCGTCATTTTGAACGACGACACTTTCGAGGAGGTGTTGACGGTGAAATTGAGCCCGCTCAACATCTTCACAGGCAGCGTCTTTGCAATTTTGTTCACCATTGCCATCACCACCCTGGTCATTGCCTACACGCCGCTAAAGGAGATGATTCCTGGATATGCCTCTTCTAAACTGCGCCGTGAATCCATCAACTTGGCCCTCAAAGCCGATAGTTTGGAGACCTTGGTTCGGTTGAACAAACAATATATCAACGGGATCCAGCGCATTTTGAACGGCGAAGTCATTGATTCCGTCCTCATCGATCTTCAAGAAGGGGAAGATTCACTCGACGCCGTCGTCTTATCTAGCCCAAGCGCGCAGGACAGCGCCTTCCGCCAATGGGTAGAAGAAGAAAATGAATTCACGTTGGATCAAAACGCGCCGGAATTGGACATCCCGCAGTTGATGGCACCCGTAGACGGGCTGGTCACCTCAAGCTTTGAATCCGGCAAAGGCCATTATGCCGTGGATATCGCCGCGCCTAAAAACACGCCAGTGAAATCTTGCTACGAGGGTACGGTCGTCTATTCCGATTGGTCCAGCGAAACCGGCCACGTCATCATTGTTCAACACGAACGCAACTTGCTCAGCGCCTACAAACACAACAGCGCATTGCTAAAATCTGTTGGCGATTACGTGCGCAGCGGAGAGGCCATTGCCATCATTGGAAACAGCGGAGAGAACTCTACGGGCCCTCACCTTCACTTCGAGCTTTGGTACGACGGCTACGCCATCAACCCAGAAGAATACATCAAACTTTAATCTGAATAGCCGGAATCCGGCGGCAGGTTCGGGCCCTTGCTCGCGGCCACAGCCAAGGCATCGCAACGCTCGTTCTGCGGGTGGTTATTGTGTCCCTTGACCCAAGTAAAGGTCGGGCGGTAGCGGTCCAATAGCGGCAACAGTTTGCGCCACAAATCCGGGTTTTTCTTGTCTTTAAATCCTTTCTGAACCCAATTTCGCAACCAGCCCTTATTGATCGCATCCACCACATACTTGCTGTCGCTGACCACTTGAACTTGGTGCTCGGTTGATTTCAGTGCCTGTAAGCCCTTAATCACTGCCAACAATTCCATCCGGTTATTGGTCGTTCGAGCAAAACCCCCGCTCAACTCTTTCCGGTGACCCGCGCTGCTCTCCATGACCACGCCATAACCACCTGGTCCGGGATTGCCGCTTGCCGCGCCGTCTGTATATATGATCACCTTCATTGTTGTTCGCTCAATTGTGCTATCCAAGATTCTACGGTCGGGCCAAAATACTCCAGCTCCAGCTCGCGGACCTTCTCCTCAATGCTCTGGGCCGCCTCGCCGGGGGTGATTTCCACCTGGTATTGCGCGACGATGGCACCTTCGTCATAATGCTCATTGACCATGTGAATGGTAATGCCTGTGACCGATTCTCCCGCCGCACTCACCGCCTCGTGTACATATTTGCCGTACATGCCTTTACCGCCAAACTTTGGCAGCAGTGCAGGATGGATATTGAACATGCGCCCTTGAAAAGCACGGGTCCAATTCGCTGGAATCATTCTCAAATAACCCGCCAATAAGATAATGTCCGCGCTCGATTCTAAAAGCAATAAAATTTCATCACTCTCGGTCTTTGGGTCAAAGCTTTTACACCTAACCCCAAGTCTTTCAGCACGTTCTATGACGCCCGCAAGCGGGTTGTTGGTAACTATTATTTCTACACGACCCCATGGACTTTGGGTAAAGTGCTCGACCAATGCTTGGGCATTACTTCCTGAACCTGAGGCTAATATGGCGATTCTAAGCATCTTTTTTGTACCTTGAAAGAGCAAATTTACCACCTAATTCTTGGGGGTTAGGATATGGGAAGTTTTTATTTTCTTTGTGCCGATTATTTAAACCTTTTTAATCATGTCTGATATTTCAGCTAAAGTAACCGCGATCATCGTTGACAAACTAGGTGTTGACGAAAACGAAGTAAACGCAGAAGCAAGCTTCACTAACGACCTTGGTGCCGATTCTTTGGATACCGTTGAGTTGATCATGGAATTCGAAAAAGAATTCGATATCCAGATCCCAGACGATCAAGCAGAGAACATTGGAACTGTTGGTCAAGCTATTTCGTACATCGAAGAAGCTCTCGCATAAGTAAAGTCTACGTTTATGAGCCTTAAACGCGTCGTAGTTACAGGGCTAGGTGCGCTCACTCCGGTGGGCAACACAGCCGAAGAAACTTGGAATAATTTGATAGCGGGCACCTCGGGTGCCGGTCCTATCACTCGTTTCGATGCTTCACTATTTAAAACACACTTCGCGTGTGAGGTAAAAGACTTTCAACCCAACGACTTGCTCGACCGCAAGGAAGCGCGTCGTATGGATCGATTTACACAATTCGGAGTGGTAGTGGCCAATGAGGCCATTGCCGATTCCGGGTTGGATTTTGACAAAGAAGACCTCGACCGAATAGGTGTCATTTGGGGATCTGGTATTGGAGGTATTGATACCTTCTTTGAGCAGGTGAAAGGATTCGTGGATAACGACCTTAACCCTCGCTTCAACCCGTTCCTAATTCCAATGATGATTTCGGACATCACTCCAGGCCGCATTTCAATGCTGCATGGTTTGCGAGGCCCTAATTACACCACGGTAAGTGCGTGTGCCTCCTCAACAAATGCCCTCATCGATGCGTTCAACCTTATTCGCCTTGGCAAAGCCGATGTGATCGTTACAGGTGGTTCGGAAGCTGCTATCAACCCTGTGGGAATGGGTGGTTTCAACGCGATGAATGCCCTTTCTACACGCAATGACGATCCTATGACCGCTTCTCGTCCCTTCGACGCGGAACGTGATGGATTCGTAATGGGTGAAGGTGGTGCCGGTATAATCCTTGAAGAGTACGAGCACGCTAAAGCACGTGGTGCAAAAATCTATGCAGAGATGGTTGGTGGCGGCCTCAGCGCTGATGCTCACCACTTGACTGCACCACACCCAGAAGGTTTGGGTGCCCGTAACGTAATGGCAAATGCTATTGAAGACGCTGGCATGAAACCTGAAGATGTGGATTACGTAAACGTACACGGTACTTCTACCCCATTAGGAGATATCGCTGAAACCAAAGCCATTCAACAGGTCTTTGGTGAGCACGCTTACAACTTGAACATTTCATCAACCAAGAGTATGACCGGACACCTACTAGGTGCGGCGGGCGCTGTGGAAGCGATGGCCTCTATTATGGCCATCTACACCAACACTATTCCTCCGACGATCAATCACTTCACGGACGATGAAAACCTTGATCCTAAATTGAACTTTACTTTCCACTCGGCTCAGGAGAGAGAGGTTCGTGCTGCGTTGAGCAACACCTTCGGTTTCGGAGGTCACAACGCATCCGTCCTCTTCAAGAAAGCCGAGTAAATGCGTTCCATACAGGAGTTGTTCCCATATTTCTTCCCTAGTCCGTTTAAACGCGACATCAAGGCGGTTATAGGGTTCTGGCCGAAGGACCTGTCCTTGTACAAATTGGCCCTACGTCATGCTAGCGCCTATCCCTTCCGCAAAAAACGCGGCGAGCGAAACAATGAGCGTTTAGAATATTTAGGCGATGCCGTCATTGATTTGGTGGTAGCAGAAGCGCTGTTCTATAGATTCCCAAAAGAAGATGAAGGATATTTGACCAAGATGAGAAGCAAATTGGTCTCAAGAAACAACCTCAACAGGGTTGCTGATGAGCTCGGCTTGCCCAATCTGTTGGTAGCAAACCTTAAGGGCAACCACAGCGAAAGTGTTTATGGCGACGCCTTGGAGGCCTTGGTGGGAGCCTGTTACATTGACCTGGGGCTTCAAAAAACACAGTACTTCGTCATGAGGGCTATTGTAGATCCCTTTGTCACGAACGCCGAACTGATGGACACCACGCACAATTATAAGAGCGAGGTTATTGAACACTTTCAAGGATTTAAAAAAAGCTTCAGATTTGAGGAACTGGAGCGCAATGGAGAGCAACACAACGCTACCTTTATCATGGGCCTTTATGTAGGCGATGATTTGGTCGCTACAGGTCAAGGAAGCTCAAAAAAGAAGGGGGAAGAGGCCGCCTCAAAAGCCTATTACCAAAAGAATAAAGACCTATTCAATGGCTAAAGTTCAGCATATAGATGCGCTCAAGCGTATCAAAATGAACTTCTCAACAGTGGGTATACGCACACCGTTGAAGGACTATGAATTGGCTTATTGGATGAATGTCCAGTACGGGATGCAGTTGGTTTGTCGCCCAGATGTGGTAGACGAATGGGACCAGGGGACCGTATGGGAATACAACGTATTTGACGGTAAAGACCCTAATGGAGAGCCCTTGTGCATGATTATGAACCTCAGTATAGGAGCGCAGGAACAGGAGCCGTCCGAATGGAGCTTGTTTGAAAGCGCTCCAGAAAAACATCTTTTACCTTCAGTTAAACATTGGGACTACCTTTTAATCGTAGAAAATTCGGACTTTGCGTTCGATTTAGAAAGCGTACTCAAGAAGAACGAAAAAATCACAACCGCGCAATATTTCGAAGCGCATACACAACTAACACAACGAGAAACTCACTTACTATATGAAATTCGAAACGCCTAACAACACTAAAATCGTAGCCACCCTAGGTCCAGCATCATGGCATAAAGACGTCATGGTAGAAATGATCCGTGCGGGTGTTAACGTATTCCGTGTTAATTTCTCTCACGGCGACCACGACACACATCGTAGAACTATTAAGTTGATCAAAGAAATCAACGAAGAACACAATTGTAAGATTGCCGTTCTTGCCGATTTACAAGGACCAAAACTTCGCATCGGCGATGTTGAAGAGGGAGCCGTGATCAACGAGGGCGATACCTTAATCTTTACGACTGAAAAAGTTGCGGGCACCGCTGAGCGTGTCTACATGAACTACAAGCAGTTCCCTTCTGATGTGAACGCCGGCGAGCACATCTTGCTCGACGACGGTAAGCTTATCTGTGAGGTCTTAGAAACAAATAAAAAGGATACTGTAATCACCAAAGTGGTGCAGGGCGGCCCACTAAAAAGCAAGAAAGGGGTAAACCTTCCAAATACCAAGGTCAGCCTTCCTTGTTTGACTAAAAAAGACCTCGAAGACGTAGTTGTAGCTATGGAAGAAGGGGTAGAATGGATCGGACTTAGCTTCGTTCGAGATGCCAACGATGTAGCAGAACTACGCAAAATCATTGAAGATTTCGGCTCGTTTGCGAAAATCGTTTCGAAGATTGAAAAACCTGAAGCCGTTGTTGATATTGACAACATTATTCACGCTACCGATGCTGTTATGGTCGCTCGTGGCGACCTTGGGGTAGAGATTCCTTATTCTTCAGTGCCTATGGTACAGAAGATGATTGTTGAAAAATGCCACATCAAAGCGAAGCCTGTTATCATTGCAACGCAAATGATGGAATCTATGATGGAGAGTTTAAGCCCAAGCAGATCGGATGTTAATGATGTGGCCAATTCTGTTTGCGACGGCGCAGATGCTGTGATGCTTTCTGGCGAAACCTCTGTGGGCAAGTACCCAGTTAAGGTCGTTGAAACCATGGCCAGCATTGTGGCACACGTGGAATCTACTTTCGATGTTAAGCCTAACATGGAAAACCCGCCAAGCCTAAAGAACGAAAGGTTCATCACGAAGGTCGTTTGTTATAACGCGGCTAAGATTGCAGATCAGGTAGGTGCCTCCGCCATCTTAACCATGACCTTTAGTGGGTATACGGCATTGAAAATTGCCGGACACCGCCCTAAAACCAAGATCATCGTGTTTACGGCCAACCGTCAAATCATGAACCAAATGTCCTTGGTGTGGGGGGTAGAGGCCTTCTACTATGATAACATGGAAAGTACCGATCAAAGCTTCAAAGACATCCAGAACATCCTCAAAGAAAGTGGATATGTTGAATCTGGTGATTTGGTTGTAAAAATTGCATCGATGCCTATCGAAGAGAAAGGCTTTACCAATATGCTCAAGATTTCAACCATTGATTAAGCATTAATCGAAACAAAACTTCATGAGCCCTGGTCCTGCGGATCGGGGCTTTTTTTATCTTAACAGGATGCAAGAACTTCCAAAAAACTGGTCAGAACACAACAATGCTTTGGTCCGCGAATTTCAATTTGATGCTTATTTAGACGGGCTTGAATTTGTGCAGCGCGTGGCGGAGTTGGCAGAATTGGTCCAACATCATCCTCATATCACCATAGATTATTCCACCGTGCGCATATCGCTACAAACGCATGATGCGGGGAATGTCGTTACGGTAAAGGACTTAGAAATGGCAGGGGCCATCAACAAACTATAGGCCTGTCTTAAACTGCTCTAAGAAGCGCTTATCGTTCTCGGTGAACAGACGGATATCAGGAATTTGGTAACGGTTCATAGCAATGCGCTCAATACCCATTCCAAAAGCATATCCTGTATACACTTCAGGGTCTATGCCGCTTGCCTTCAATACATTAGGGTCCACCATTCCACAACCCATCACCTCTAACCATCCTGTGCCTTTGGTGATTTTGTAGTCGATTTCGTTTTCAAGGCCCCAGTACACATCTACCTCAGCGCTTGGCTCGGTAAACGGGAAGTAGGACGGGCGCATTCTGATCTTCGCCTTGCCGAAGAACTCTTGAGCAAAATACATCAAGACCTGCTTCAAATCTGCAAAGCTTACGCCCTTGTCGATATACAGTCCTTCAATTTGATGGAAGATACAATGGCTGCGTGCGCTAATGGCTTCGTTGCGGAACACACGCCCTGGCGAGATGGTGCGAATAGGGGGCTGTGCGCTTTCCATGGCACGTACTTGGACACTCGAGGTGTGTGTTCTCAAGGCCCAGTCCGGGTTGCGTTGTACAAAAAATGTGTCTTGCATGTCGCGTGCAGGGTGCTCTTCAGGGAAATTTAGTGCCGAGAAGTTGTGCCAGTCGTCTTCAATTTCAGGGCCTGTGCTGATGTTGAATCCAATGCGCTTGAAGATATCTACGATTTCATCGCGGATGGCGTTGATGGGGTGAATTGCGCCCAATTCATAGGGCGTCCCAGGACGCGTCAAATCTCCGTTTACCCCCACCGCTTGACTATTATCCAAGGATTCTAAAGCCTCCTTGTGTTTGTCCTCTGCCAGTGTTTTCAGGGTGTTCAGCGCAGCGCCAAATGCCTTCTTCTCTTGTGCTGGAACATCGCGAAAGGCTTTAAAAAGCTCGGTGATTGCTCCCTTTTTACTGAGGTATTGCAAACGGAACGTTTCGGCTTCTTCCTTGGTTGTTAAGGCAGTAGCTTCTACTTGGCTTTTTAAATTTTCGACTCTATCCAGCATAATTGTCTACTTAAATACGTTTGGATTGTTGTAGATTTGGCGAAATTACTGAATTCCACGCATGAAACGGTTTATTCTTTTACTCTTGGTTGGATTGTTTTTTGGCTCTTGTGAAGAAGAGGCCACAGAATACTTTGTGAAGGTCAAGGTAACGAACGAAGATGGTGTGCCTATTCAGAACGCCGCTGTGAAGATGTTTGCGCCGGTAGCTGGGTCTACAGAGTGGTATAATTTCACCGGGCCAAGTGGTGAGGTTGTCTTCAGATCAGGTTTCGAAGCCTACTACGACCTCAAAGCTTGGAAGATGGTTTACGAAGGGTGTAACTATGTTCGTTTGGTTAAAGGCGAGACCATTGACGTAAATGTTGTAATTTACCCCATCGGAGACCCTAATGGTTGCGTAGAATAATGAAAAAGTTACTCGTACTTCCTTTGTTGGCGTTCTTGCTTTTGAGCAGCTGCCAGATCGAAAATCCTACTTATCCTTTCCGCGTGAAAGTGACGAATGCTTCTGGTGTGCCTATCCAAAACGTGATTGTAGAGGCTAGCGTTGATGTTCCTGGATACCGTGAAGAGGCTTATTTCATCGATACTACAGGCTTTGATGGAATGGTCGAGTTCGAATACGAGTACGAAGCAGTCTTTAAAATTCTAGCTACTCGCGGAGGAAACCCGTTCACACACATTGGTTGTGGATTCATCAAGCTTGAGCCAAATACTACGGTTCAGTCAAAGATCATTTTGCTTCCTTACGACCCTAGCGACCCTGGTTGCTAATCTCTAGAGGTACCCATTCGATTTAAAATAGTTAACCACCGCTTCTTTCATAAGAACGGCCTGTTCTCCTGCTTTCAAGTTTGGCAGGGGCTTCAAGGATTTAAAATGAGGCCAGCCATCATCGTCCCTCTTCTCAAACTCGTAGTAGCCATAAGGCTCTAGCACGGTACAAACTGCGATGTGTAAAACGTTGAGTTTTTCATCTTTTTTCAGGCGCAAATAACCCATTTGAAGCTCTTGTGCTCCAATGAGCAATAATACCCCGTCCAAATCTATATCCCCGTCACCAGGAAACTGTTGGGAAAGTTTTTCAAGCAACCGCTCCCAATCGTACTTTAATTCTTCGCTTCTCATTATTTTGGCGCTATGGTAAAAGGTCTAGACCTCGTTTTAACTGTTTTTGCTGCTTTTCTGCTGGTCAAAGGTATTTGGAAAGGCTTTGTAAAAGAAATCTCCGGCATTTTAGCTGTGGTAGGAGGTGTTATCGCCTCTTTTATGCTCAACGGTGTGGCCGAAGAGTTTTTAGGCGCTTACATCGGCCCAAAATACTTGGGTTTTGTATCCTACGCGATTTTATTCATCGCGGTCTACCTCGGAATCATGCTCTTGGGCAACTTCATTGACCGTGTAGTCAAAAGCGTTATGCTCGGCGGCTTCAACCGAATCTTAGGCGGTTTTTTTGGCCTACTCAAAGCCCTGTTGTGGGGTTCTCTGGGCGTATACGCCTATAGCACACTCCAAGAAGGAGTGGGGTTTGAACATCCAGGCCTAATAGCAGACTCAATATTCTACCCCTTCCTCTTAGACTTTGTTGCCCTACTCGAGCACGGTCTTTAGCTCAACGCCGCTACCCCTGGAAGTGTTTTACCTTCCAAGAACTCGAGCATTGCGCCGCCACCAGTACTTATGTAGCTTACTTTATCTGCATAGCCAAACTGATTCACCGCAGCTACGCTATCTCCTCCACCGATCAAAGAAAACGCTCCATTCGCAGTAGCCTGAGCAACCGACTCAGCAACGGCTTTGGTTCCACCTGCGTAGTTTTCAAACTCAAAAACTCCCATAGGTCCGTTCCAAATGATGGTTTTTGCCGCAGCAAGAGATTCTTGTACTCGGGCAATACTTTCTGGTCCGTTATCCAGACCCATATAGCCTTCTGGTATCTCACCAATCGCACACACGCGCTCTGCGGGTTGATCCGCAAAATCTTTTGTAATGAGCGTATCCACAGGAATCAGCAGATTACAGCCAAGGGCCTCCGCTTTTTCAATGAGTGATTTGGCCAATTCTAACTTATCGTCCTCCACCAACGAGGTGCCGATAGATCCGCCCATCGCCTTTACGAAAGTGAATCCCATACCGCCGCCAATAACAACGGTGCCTACTTTCTCAAGCATGTTGACAATTACTCCAATTTTAGAGCTCACCTTCGCGCCACCGATAATGGCCACGGTCGTGTTCTTGTCGCTGCCTAAAGCTTTTGAAATGCTTTCTACCTCGGCATTCATCAAGTCGCCGAATCCTTTGTTCTCTTTTGAGAAAAATTGCGCTACAATCGCTGTTGAAGCGTGCGCCCTATGGGCTGTTCCAAAGGCGTCGTTCAAGTAGATATCTCCTAGCTCAGCCAATTCCTTCGCAAAAGCCTCATCACCGGCTTCTTCTTCGTTGTGAAATCTCAAATTTTCCAACAACACGATGTCTCCTGCACCCGCTTGGGCCACTACAGCTTTCGCCACATCGCCCACACATTCGCTTGAAAAATGAACTTGAGCACCACTCAATGCCTCCACTTCGCTTACCAAATGCGACAAAGACATGTGGTCTTGGCGCTCGCCTTTTGGTCGTCCTAGATGACTCATCAAAACAGCCGTTCCTCCTGCCTGAAGCACCTTAGTAATGGTTGGCATCGCCGCTGTGATGCGCGTATTATCGGTTACCTTGAGGTCTTTATCCTGCGGCACATTAAAGTCCACGCGAATAAGCACTTTCTTTCCTGCAAAGTCGAAGCTTTTCATATATTTTAGTGTGTTGTATTGAGGGGCCAA
>JAURAE010000033.1 GCA_030829675.1 Schleiferiaceae bacterium | reverse complement strand
AGCGGCATTCACGAAGTGTGGCGGTTGGTATTCTGTATATCCTGCTGCGCTGTTCTCGTCTAAGAAGAAATTGATCATGGCGCGTTGCAAGCGAGCACCTTGATTTACGTATACAGGGAATCCTGCCCCGGTAATCTTTACCCCCAACTCAAAGTTGATGAGGTTATACTTTTCGGCCAATTCCCAGTGCGGCTGCGCATGCTCACCCAAGGAAGGGATTTCGCCCTCACGGCTCACTTCTTCGTTGTCTTTTTCGTCCTTACCGGCTTTCACGCTTTCGTGTGGAACGTTTGGCAAGGTCAACAACAGCTCGTGCTCGCTATCTGCCACTGCCTGAACTTGCTCGTTCAGTTCCTTGATGGCTTCTTTCAACCCAGCAGTCTGGGCCTTCAATGCATTGGCCTCGTCGCCGCGTCCGCTTTTGTAGAGAATGCCTATTTCCTTCGCTAATTCATTGCTCTGGTGTTGCTTTTCCTCCAAATCGTGACGAATAGAACGACGTTTTGCGTCCAATTCTATGAGCGTATTCACGGTTTCTGTGGCATCAATACCGCGCTTTTTTAATCCTTCGATGATGGCTTCTGGCGCCTTTCTGATTCGCTGAATTTCCAGCATGCTGTTTAGATTTATTCGTTGATTGAGACGACGTTCTCAATTTCCGGTACGTACTTTTTGATGGTGGTTTCAATACCGCCTTTTAAGGTGAAATCGCTGACCTTACAACCGACGCAAGCTCCATGAAATTGGACCTTAACAGTAGTTCCCTCAACAGCAACGACGCTCACATCTCCGCCGTCATTAGCAAGGAAGGGACGAACTTCGTCAAGTGCTTTTTCTATGCGTGGAATCAGATCGCTCATAACCTATTTTGTTGAGCATCCTGCCATGGTCGTAATCCTCACAATCTCAGTGGGAGGAAGGTTCTCATTGCGCTTTGCTACCTCTGATACAATATTACGAGTGATTTCTTCAAAAGCCAACGGTATGGCTGTTCCTTCTTGCAAGGCAGCAGGACGTCCCACATCACCCGCTTCGCGGATGCTTTGTACTAACGGCAGTTCTCCTAAGAATGGAATGTCTAACTGCTTCGCCAAATTCTGTGCACCTTCTTTTCCAAAGAGGTAGTATTTGTTCTCCGGCAGCTCCGGTGGCGAGAAATAACTCATGTTCTCGATAAGTCCGAGAACCGGCACACTGATTTGGTCCATTTTGAACATGGCCACTCCCTTTCGCGCATCTGCCAAAGCCACCTTTTGTGGGGTACTTACTATTACAGCACCGGTCACGGGTACGTTTTGTACCATGCTAAGGTGAATATCTCCTGTTCCTGGAGGGAGATCTACGAGTAGAAAGTCTAATTCTCCCCAGTGTGCATCATGAATTAGTTGCGTCAAGGCCTTCGTTGCCATCGCCCCGCGCCATACCACGGCTTGGTCCATTTGCGCGAAAAATCCTAGCGACATTATCTTAACACCATAAGCCTCAACAGGACCCATCTTATTTTTACCGTCCACATGAACACTCATGGGTTTGGCATGCTGCACATCGAACATCAAAGGCGCCGAAGGCCCATAGATATCTGCATCAATAAGTCCCACTTTAAAGCCCATCTTTTGCAAGGTGATCGCCAGGTTTGCTGTTACGGTACTCTTTCCCACACCACCCTTGCCAGAGGCGATGGCTATGATATTTTGTACACCCGGGATCGGTGCGCCCTTAATGGGATTAGCGGGGGTGTCCTTAGCACGCTCACTCACGCTCACATTCACTACCACCTTGGCTTTCTCATTCACTCGGTCGTGAATGGCCTTCATAATATCAACCTCTAATTTCTTTTTGCTCTGTAGGGTCGGGCTGATGCTTTCTACATCTACAATCACCTCGTCCCCGAAAACCTGAATATTACGCACTAGATCAGCCGCCACAATATTGGCTTCCGTGCTGTTGCCTACCTGGCTCAATGCTTCTTGTATATCAGCTTTTTTCATAGGGAAAGAAATAGGGTTACAAAAGTAATAACCACTACCTTCACATTAGGTTTTAATCGATGGAAAGTACGGCAGCAATATTCATAACTGGAGCAACGGGCCAATTAGGTTCATTCATCCTAGCCGATCTTCTAGGATTAACAGGTCGCCCAGCACACCCAGGGCCCATTTATTGTGCCTACCGCGCCTTGAGTAGTTTCGAGCAATTGGAGATGACCGCCACCTTCCTCGGACTCGAATCCCACACCCTCCATAAGCACCCACAGGTACATTGGATTCCGCTCGATCTACTGAATAACCACGAGGCTATTACTGCCTTGCCGGCTCAAGATCATCAGTGGGAAATCATCCACGCCGCGGCAGTCATTGATGTAAATAAGGGCACCTCCGGGTCCAATCCCAATGTTCGTTTGACGGAAGAGGTATTGTTGCTTGCCGAAGCATTGAACGCCCAACACTTCACACAGATCTCTAGCATTGCAGTTATGGGAAATACTGCTGCCCTGGACGAAGAAACTGTCCTAGAGGTAGCCGACTTCCAACCCAACAAGAGCAAAGACTCCATAGGCACGTATGCCAAGAGCAAGATTTTAAGTGAACTTGAGGTGTGGCGAGCCCATCAAGAAGGAATGAGTATTAGCATTGTTCGCCCAGGGGTCATCGTTGGCATGGGCCCAATCTCCGCCTCGCCGCAGGAATTGTGGTGGCGCTTGTGGCACAAGAAACTTCCCATCAGTACGGACGGTCGTACCGGAATGGTAGATGTTAGGGACGTAGCTGAAATTGTGGGCCGAGCGCATCGCGAGCGCTTACAAGGTCCCTTCGTGGCAGTGGGCTCCAACCCAGAATTCCATGACCTTCTGTGTGGGCTGCGCGATGCGCTCGGCCGTGATCAAAAATTACGACCACTGAACCGCGACCCTTGGCTTCGTCGCATGCGGACGCTGGATTCATTGAAGCATTTGCCTGTTGTAGGTAGGTTCTTTGGCGCTTCGATGCGCATCATGCTCTTTAGCCGTAATACCTACAACGGTGAGAGTGGTGCGGCGTTATTAGAGAATGGGTATCGCCCCGCCGAAAAAACCTTCCAAGAGATGGGGCGCGCCATGCGCGAGGCCTTAGAAAAGGCATAAAAAAACCCGATTCTTTCGAACCGGGTTCCTTCGTCTAAAACAAAATTATCGTTACGCGTTAGGTACAACGCTAACGTAAGACTTGTTGTCTTTTTTCTTGCGGAACTCAACCTTACCGTCAACTAGCGCGAACAATGTGTGGTCTTTACCTACACCTACGTTCTCACCTGCTGCGTGCTTTGTACCACGCTGACGTACGATGATGTTACCTGCAATTGCATCTTGGCCACCAAAAATCTTGATACCCAATCGTTTACTTGCTGATTCGCGTCCGTTTTTCGAACTACCGACACCTTTCTTGTGAGCCATAATCTATCTAATTATTCTGCTTTTTTAGGAGCTGCTTTCTTGGTCGCTGGCTTTTTAGCCGCAGGCTTCTTGGCAGTTGTTGCCTTTTTAGCTGCAGGTTTTTTAGCCGCTGCCTTTTTAGGAGCTGCTTCCGCGTCTTCAGTTGCCTTCGCTGCAGCTTTCTTAGCTGGAGCCTTCGCAGTGATTTTATTAATAGTAATTGAAGTGAACATTTGACGGTGACCATTCATTTTCTGGTAACCTTTACGACGTTTTTTCTTGAAAATAAGAACTTTATCGCCTTTCACTTCGCCATTGACAGTCGCCTCAACTAGGGCACCGTCTATAACTGGGGCGCCAACCTTTACATCACCTTTCTCTTCGATCAAAAGGACACGGTCAAACTTAACCTTCTTTCCTTCTTCAACGTTCAAGCGGTTTACGTACAAGCGTTGGTCTTTCTCAACTTTGTATTGAAGCCCTGCTATCTCTACAATTGCGTACATTATACTTGTTTTTAAGGGCTGCAAATATAAAATAATCTCGTGATAAACAAAGTGTTAAAATAAATGAGTTTGCAAGAATATCCTTGCTGGGGGTGAGGGCGGCCTTGAATTGGCCCTTATATTTGAGCAACCTTAACAAATACTTCATGAAAAAGATGGTATTGACCGGGTTGCTGCTTTCAACGCTAAGCGCTTGGTCTCAAAACAACATTGCCTTTGAAGAATACGATTTGGACAATGGGTTGCACGTCATTCTACACGAAGACCACAGCACGCCTATTGCGGCCGTAACCGTACTCTATCACGTTGGCTCTAAAAATGAAAATCCAGAACGCACGGGTTTCGCCCACTTCTTCGAGCACCTGCTCTTTGAGGGAAGTGAAAACATCGGTCGCGGTGAATTTGATAGCTACGTGACCAATGCGGGCGGGGCTTTGAATGCCAACACTTCGCAAGACCGCACGTTCTACTTTGAATTATTGCCGTCGAACCAAATGGAATTAGGCCTTTGGTTGGAGAGCGAGCGCATGTTGCACGCGAACATTCAAACCGTTGGGGTAGAGACCCAGCGCGAGGTGGTAAAGGAAGAGAAGCGTCAGCGCGTAGACAACCAGCCTTATGGTTCTTGGTTGGAGAACATGATGAAGCGTTTATACACTGACCATCCGTATAATTGGGTTCCTATCGGTTCTATGGATCATTTGAATGCAGCCCAATTAGACGAGTTCATGGCCTTCTACAAAAAGTTCTACATCCCGAACAATGCCACCTTGAGCATTGCCGGAGATATTGACGTTGAGAAGACCAAAGCGTTGATTGAGGCTTACTTCGGCGATATTCCTTCCGGTACTCCGGTAGCACAACCGACAGTAGTGGAGCCACCACTAGGCGGGGAGAAATCGGCCACGATCTATGATAATATCCAATTACCTGCTGTAATGATGGGCTACCGCATGCCTCCACAAACCTCTGATGATGCTTATGCGCTTCAGATGGCATCGACAGTATTGAGCGGCGGACCTTCTTCACGCATGTACAAGCGTTTGGTCGATCAAGATCAAACGGCCCTTCAGGTATTCTCCTTCCCATTCTCATTGGAGCAAGGCGGTGCCTTCATCACCTTCTCATTGGCCAATGCTGGAAAAACCATCGACGACATGGTTCCTGCCTTGGAAGAGGAGATTGCCAACTTACAGAACGAGCTCATCTCAGAGCGTGAATTCCAGAAGATCCAAAATCAAATGGAGAGCAGGTTCGTACAGAGCAACTCAACCATGGCGGGTATAGCAGAGAGCTTGGCTGATTACCATACCTATTATGGTGATGCCAACCTCATCAACACCGAGCTCGAGCGTTACCGCGCCGTAACTCGCGAGGACATCCAGCGCGTGGCACAGAAATATTTGGTCAAAGACAACCGCGTGGTATTGCGCTATTTGCCAAAGAGTGAAGAACCAACAGCGGCAGCTGAATAATCCCGAGCCATGAAAAAGTATATCTATACCTTATTTATCGCCCTTGTTACCATCAGCCTAAGTGCTCAGGTAACCATCGACCGATCTACAGCACCTACACCAGGTCCTGCACGTACTCCGGAAATAGGTTCGTACGAAAGTTTTGAATTGAAGAATGGCCTCAAGGTCTTCGTCGTGGAGGACCACAAACTCCCGCGCATCACCATGTCCCTGATTTTGGACCGCGATCCGATCGTAGAAGGTGCAAAGGCAGGTTATGTAAGCATCGCCGGTGATCTCATCGGTGCGGGAACGGCAAATCGCACGAAATCTGCTTTGGATGAAGAAGTAGATTTTATGGGGGCCAATTTTGGTACGGGTTCCAATTCCATCCGAGTAGGTGGATTGAGCAAATACACTGATCAACTCATTGACATCCTTTCCGATGTATTGTTGAATCCTAGCTTCCCAGAAGAAGAATTTGATAAGCTCAAAAGCCAAATGATCTCTGGATTGAAGGCCAACGCTGACGATCCGGATGCCATCTCTGGTAACTTGCGCGGTGCAGCCCTATACGGTCTTGAGCATCCTTATGGGGAGGTGATGACCGAAGCAACCGTGGAAGCCATCAGCATAGACGACTGTAAGGCATATTTCGATACGTACTTCCGTCCAAACATCGCCTACATGGTAGTAATCGGAGATATTACAGTAGGGGATGCCAAGAAGAAACTCAACAAAGCGTTGAAGAAATGGAAAGCGGCTGAGGTACCTACACACGACTATGCGAAAACACCTCGCGCGGCATCGTCTCGTATCGTTATGGTAGATAAGCCCTCTGCCGTTCAATCTGTGGTATGGTTGGGCAATGTCATTGACTTGCCACAGGGCCATCCGGACATCGAGCCTTTGCGTGTGGCCAACCAAATCTTAGGCGGCGGCATGTCGGGACGTTTGTTCACCAACTTGCGTGAGGACAAGGCCTTCACCTATGGTGCCTACTCAAACTTCGGTGTGGACGAGTTGAATGCAACATTCGGAGCATCGGCGAAAGTGCGCAATGAAGTGACAGATTCAGCCATCACTGAATTCTTGTACGAGATTAACCGCATGAAAAATGAAAGTGTGACGGAAGAGGACCTCGTTGCGGCGAAAGCTAGCTTGAGCGGTTCTTTTGGCCGTTCGCTAGAGAGCCCGGCGAGTGCGGCAAACTTTGCCTTGAATATCGCTCGTTACAACCTTCCTTCAGATTACTACAACAACTACTTATCGCGCCTTGAAGCTGTCACTGCGGAGGATGTGATGCGCGTTGCCAATACCTACATGAATGGTCCGTTGACCATCACTGTGGTGGGTAAAGCACAGGATGTTGCGGGCAAGCTTAGCGCCTTTGGTGAGGTAGAATATTTTGATGCCGAAGGAAATGCAACTGAGGCGCCGACCTTCTTGTTTATGCCGGAAGGCATCACAAAAGAATCGGTATTGAACAACTACTTCGAGGCCATCGGTGGTGCGGAAGCATTCCAAAACATCACCTCTTTTGAGCAAGAAATGAGCCTTGAGGCGCCAGGTATGCCGGGTGCTGTAGGTATGAAGACGGTGAAGAACATCCCAGATTATTACCTCTCTGAGCAAAGCATGCAAGGCATGACCTTGATGAAGGTGGAATACAAGGATGGCGCAGCGACTCGCAGTGGTATGCGCGGCAATGCTGAGTTGGAAGGAGAGGAATTGGCCTCAACAGCTAAGGAAGCGAAGTACGTGATCAGCCAACTAGAATGGTTAGAAAATCCAGAGGCCATTACCTTCGACGGGCAAACCCTTGTCAATGGTAAGGACGTCTACCAAATCACGGAAGGCGAGCAAACGCACTACTTCGATGTAGCTACAGGTTTACTATATATGAGTGTAGAGACTGCAGAAGGTCCGGAAGGGGACATTACTGTTACTACTGTATTTAAGGAGTGGCAGGAAGTTGATGGTTTGACCTTCGTCAAGACCATCGAGCAAAGCGCCGGTCCGCAATCATTCACAGTGACCGTTAATACAGTCACCTGGAAATAACATTCGGCAAGGCCGAAAAATTTGAATTCCAACCCACCCCGCGGCGCAGCCGCGGGGTGGGTTTTTTTATGATTATTTTTTCTTGTTCACCAGGTATATCCCAGTGATAATGACCCCTAGGCCGAGGAGGTGATTCCAAATGATCTGTTCGCCGTCCCACAGTCCCCAGAGCACGGCTACGACCGGAATGGCATAGGTCACCGAGCTTGAGAAAAGGGCAGTGGTGATTTGAATGAGGTAGTTGAACATGATCACGGCAATGCCCGAGCCGATCACCCCTAAGATGGCGATGAAGCCGAAATTTGTCCATGCTTGCGGATCGTTCAGGAACACTTCGTGAACTCCGGAGGCCAAGCTAAACACGATGGTAAACGGTGCGGCGGTCGCGAGGGAAAGGGTCGTGACCGTAAGAGCTTTGAGGTGTGGTAAGTTTGATTTCAACGTGTTGACGCTCGTGCCGTACATCATGGTGGCGAGCACTCCAAAAAGCCCATAGCCCAATTCTCCTTCAATGCTAAAACCACCTTGTAGGATGGAATTCATGGGGAGGATGAGAATCACCGCGCCAAGTAATCCGACCGCCACCCCTTGCCATTGGGTATGGGTGGCTTTTTGCCCGAAGAACCAGCCGCCTATGAGCACGGTGAACAGTGGCACGAGGGAATTGATGATCCCTACCACGCCGCTATCGAGGTGGTTGACGGCGAGGGGGAACAAAACGTATGGAATGGCGTTTCCTAAGAACCCCACAATGGTTAAAGAGATGAGGTCTTTCTTGCGGAAATGCTTGAAATGACGAAAGCCAATGACCGCCATAAAAAGTGCGGCGATGCTCACGCGCAAGGTGCCTACTTGGGTGTAGGAAAAACTTTGAAGGCCACGTTTCATCAAAATGAAGCTTGAGCCCCAGATGATGGCCAGACCGATGAATAGGATCCACGGGAGGGCCGGCGAGTGAGAGGTACTTTGTTTCGACATGCCGCAAAATTGTGACAAATGCCTCACACTTTGACGCGATGGGATGTAATTTTGCTGAAAATACTTGAGTATGAGAACCCTTTCCTTCCTTGTTCCCCTTTCATTCTTAGTGGTTTCTTGCGGTCAGCCGGAGCCTGAAGTCATCGAAATGCCTGTGCAGGCGGAGGCCGTAGAGGTTGCTCCGAATGCGGAAGCTAAAATGTTTGTTTCGGGCATGACCTGCGTGATGGGTTGTAAGGGTGCGATCGAAAAGTCGCTCAATGCCCACGAGGGCGTGGCGAGCTTCGCCATTGTGTTTGAGGACAGCGTGGCCACTGTGAGCTATGATAGCACAATGGTGAGCGCGGACGAATTGGCTGATGCGGTCGGTTCGGTGGCCGGTGGCGGGCTGTATACAGCGACGTTATTAGCAGAATAATATGAGAAGCGCACGCATTCGCTTTTGGGCGAGTACTTCATTGGTGTTCATATTCCTTGTCATCTTGGCGGGGTCGGTGGTGCGTGCAACAGGTTCGGGCATGGGATGTCCCGACTGGCCACAATGTTTTGGCTACAATATCCCTCCCACAGATGTGGAAACCTTGACGTGGCGCGAGGGCAGAAGCTTTGAGGAGGGTCAGATGATTTTATTACAGGACCAATTCTGGGTGGCAACCTCAGATTTCACTACGGGTGAGGAGTTTGCGCCGGAAAATTGGGCCCTATTTGATCGCCACGACTACAACATTTTCAACCCTGTACATACCTGGATTGAGTTCATCAATAGGTTGATCGGTGCCCTGAGTGGCTTGCCGGTGTTGGCGCTGGCCATCTTTGGAGTGTGGGGCGTGCGACGCAATGTGTGGAACGCAGTGCTCGCCGTGGGTGTGCTGTTTTTGCTATTGTTTGAGGCTTGGTTGGGTAAGATTGTGGTCGATGGGAATTTAGTCCCAAATCAGATCACCATACATATGATGGGCTCGGTGGCCATTGTGTTGCTACTGCTCGCGCTTCGCGCTCGCAATACCGAAGGAGAATTTTCCTACCCAACGTCGGTGGGCCGAGCCTTGGTGGCGTTGTTGGTGATGGTGGTGTTCCAAATTTTCTTGGGCACGCAGACAAGGGAATTGGTGGATTATGCCTTGGAGCACGGGGTGATGCGCGCAGAGGTCATTGAATCTATTGAAGGGATAATGCCGAAGGTGCACCGCAGTTTTGCTTGGGGGATTTTGTTGATGACGAGCATCCTGTTTTTCCTTCAGCGCAAGCACAGGGTTTCCATTCCCGGCTTTGGACCACTGGTCTTCGCCATTGCGATGGAATGGGCCATAGGTGTGGTGTTGTTTTTCACGGGACTGCCGAAGGCGATGCAGCCGGTACACTTGGTGCTGAGCATCGGTATTTTGGCGTCGATCAGTTATCCTCTTTTTCTTGCTGCACGTAAATCTTAAGCAGCTCTAGGGCGCGTTCCCACTGCGCTTCATGAACCAAAATCTTGATGCTTAAATCTCCACCGACAGGCAGGACGCTGGCCATTTGGTAGTGTTCCAGGGTCGTGCGAATGCTTTGGCTTTCCAGGAAAGTAGCGATGAGGTCTGCCTCGATAGGCGTTGCGGCGATGTAAAGGAGTTTATGGCTCATGGGTCCAATTCAGTGTGCTGATCATCTGCAATATCTCCTCACGCATGAACTGAGTCACGGGCGCTAGGCTATCGGCATTCGGCGGGCTGTAGTGGTAGAGCACGCCGCGCAGGAAATGTTCCGTACTGTCGGTTGCGTAAAACTGCGTGGTTGTGGCCGACGCTCCGGAGAGTTCATAGTAGAGCCCATAGACCTTCTTATCCTTGTATTCGAAGAACTGCTCGCGCATTCCGCTTGCTTTTACGGTGTGTTTATAAGCCAATTGTTGTGCATCACGCACCAATGCTTCGAGGTTGTTGTCGACGGGTTTATAGGTGAATTGGACCGTACTTAAAATCGAGGGATATACGATATCAAGCCAATATTCGCCTTCGCGTGCCTGCTCGGTGCCTTCTTCTGTTAATACCTCCTTCACAATCACTTTGGCCTCGGCGTTGATACTTAGCCCAAAGGGTGCGTCTTCGTTCAACGGCGCATAGGCCTCGGTGCTCGGCAATCCAATACGCATGAAGGCATCAGGGCGTGCTACCGGTGCATCTGTGCATGAAAGCCAGAGCAATGGAAGAAGGAGCAGAGGACTAGGCTTCATGGTTGGGATCTACGGTTACTTTGATGCGAATCAACTTGCGCTGGTCGACGCTTTCCACCTTGAAGGTATAGGCATTATAGTTGACCTTTTCATTCTTCTCCAAAAACTTCCCTGCTAGCTCCAAGACCAGCCCCGCGAGGGTTTCGCTTTCGCCGTC
Source organism: Schleiferiaceae bacterium (assembly GCA_030829675.1). Classification (GTDB taxonomy): domain Bacteria; phylum Bacteroidota; class Bacteroidia; order Flavobacteriales; family Schleiferiaceae; genus UBA10364. The sequence goes on along the minus strand of JAURAE010000033.1, from coordinate 2,219 downwards.
TACAGTGTCGAATTGGTCCCTGGAAATCCCTAAAACTCTACAAAAATCGATGAGCGGTGTTTGGGCTTCGAACACATAATTGTAGTCGTCAAGCTTGCTGTAGACCACATCTTCGTCGTCGAACTCGTCCGAGATCTCACCCACAATCTCCTCCAATACGTCCTCCAAGGAAATGACCCCTGAGGTACCGCCGAACTCGTCCACCACGATGGCCAAGTGAATCCTGCGCTGCTGGAATTCTTTCAGCAGGTCGTCAATTTTCTTGCTCTCGGGCACGAAAAACGGAACTCGCATGAGGTCTTGCCATCCAAAATTTTCCGAGGCATCCATGTAGGGCAGCAGGTCCTTTACATATACTAGGCCTTTGATTTGGTCCAGGTTCTCGTCAAACACCGGAATGCGCGAATACCCGCTCTCGGTGATGTGTCGCAGCGTCTCTGGATACGGCGCTTTAATTTCTATGGCGATGACTGAGGTGCGCGGCGTCATGACTTCCTTCACTGTCGTCGATCCGAAGCGAACAATCCCTTTGAGGATGCGCTGCTCTTCCTGGTTTGAATTTTCGTCCGCCGTGAGCTCCAATGCCTGCTCGAGGTCGTCTACACTTAGTTGCGGACCACGGCCTTCGAGGTTGATGCGGTTGATGGTTTTACTCAACCTCGTGCTAATAGGATGCAAAGCGCTGTGAATCCTTGAGAGGAGTGGGGTGACCAATTTTGCAAAGTGCAGCTTCGACGCATTGGCATATACCTTCGGCAAAATCTCACCAAAGAGCAACAAGACCCCCGTTATGGACAAAATCTCTACCACAAAGGTGAGCAGGGGACTCCAGCTATCTGGGGAGAAGAAGCTGTTCAATAAATAGGTCGAAACAATGACAATCCCTACGTTGACGAAATTATTGGAGATGAGAATGGTCGCCAAAAGGTGATCAGGTTCTTCGAGGAGTTCCAATATTTTCTGCTGGCGCGGTTCGCTGTCGTCCATCAGCTCGCGGTCGGCGGGCGTAAGAGAAAAGAAAGCCACTTCTGATCCTGAAATAAGCGCAGATAAAAGCAGCAATAAGGCGAGAACCAAAAGCAGCAAGATATCGGCGGATGCAAGGTGCCCAAGGCTTTGGGCGATATCAAAGAATAATGAAGGAGGCTCTGTTTCCAAAGGGATGGTTTTAGTTCGACTTAGAACGGTAGGTCATCTTCATCCTGTGAATGGGATGCATCTGCCGGAGCCGTAGGTTGCGGAGCCGATGGTGCCGCATTGCCATAATTTGGCTGACTGTATGCCGTGCCTTGTTCAGATGAAATGCCATCGTTTTCTGCACGAGAGGTCAGCATGGTCATCTGGTTGGCTTGAATTTCTGTTGTATAACGATCGGCACCTGTTTGGTCCTGCCATTTACGCGTTTTGATGCGGCCTTCGAGGTAAACTTTGTGTCCGCGCTTGAGATATTTGTGCGCTACATCGACCAATCCTTTTGCATTGATCACAACATTGTGCCATTCAGTGTTGGTCACGCGCTGACCCTCTCTATTCGTGTATGTTTCAGAGGTAGCCAAAGGGAATTTCACCAATGATCCTCCATTTTCGAAGTGCATGATTTCCGGGTCTTTCCCGAGGTTTCCAATGAGCATTACCTTGTTTAGTGTTCCTGCCATGATCGTCTAAAATTGCTTGTTGTATACTATCAAAGATAGGTATTATTGGTGCGAGAATTACAGCATGTTTTTAACAAAATTGGACACAATAACCGGCATGCCAAGTCCCTCCATTTCATGCTTTCCATAATACTCTTGCGCCTCCCCAACAACGCCTTCATCCACCGCCCAAAAATAGCAGTGAAGGTCCTTGTGCGAGAGCTTGTGAGTGATGGGGTCCTGCATCAACACCCCTTTTTTGGGAGCGCTTTCCAACCGAGGAAACTCATACAATCCTCCCCAGATCGACGTGGTATCGCGCTTATACATGGCCCACTTTCCACCGCGCTCCGCCACAGCGAAATGAATGGTTTCTTCGGTGCGCTTGCTTTTGCGGATTTTCACGGGTAAAGTATCGATGCATTGGTGCTGATACGCATGGCAGAATGAGGCCAGTGGACACGATTCGCATTTGGGTTTTTTCGGTGTGCAATGCAAGGCGCCAAACTCCATGATGCCCTGGTTGTAATTGCCAGGATCTTTGGCTTCTCGGACCAAATGATCTGCGAGTTCTTGAAACTCCTT
>JAURAE010000032.1 GCA_030829675.1 Schleiferiaceae bacterium | reverse complement strand
GGAAACCGATTGGCCTCGCGACCAATTCGGGGCGCTTCAAATGTTCTCGAGGGCGCTGGATTTGGATGAGCTGCTAGAATCAGGCCCCAGGCGCTGATCCTCCGCCTGCGGGGCGAGGCCCCTTTTGACGCGACTTTCCGTCGCGAAAACCGCCAGATTTGCCCCCCCCTGCGCCGCGGCTAAAATTTGCGGATCCTCCGGCGCGACCTCCTCGGCCGGCACCTCGTCCACTAGGGTTCCATACCGGTGCTTCGCCGAGATGTTCTGGGGGGGTTAGCTTTTCAAAATCGCGGTCAATGAGGCGCTCGATTTTGGTTAGTTTATACATGTCCTCTGAACAAACGAACGTGATGGCCATGCCTTCGGTTTTGGCCCGAGCCGTTCGACCAATGCGGTGCACGTAATCCTCCGCATCATTTGGGACATCGTAGTTGATCACCAAGTCGATGCCTTTGATATCAATTCCGCGACTCATGACATCCGTGGCCACCATAATGCGTGTACGTCCTGCCTTGAAAGCGCTTAGTGCCTTCTCCCTCGCGTCTTGCTCATAGTCCGAGGACATGCCCTGCACCGAATAATTGCGTTGAGCGAGCTTACGTGTGAGCTGTTCTACTTTGCGCTTAGTCGAACAGAAGATGATAATGCTCGCAAAGCCATCTTTATCCTTGAGCAAATGCTGAGTTAATCCGATTTTCTGCTCTTCGTGGGCGAGGTAGATCTGTTGCGTCACCCCGTCTGCAGGTTTGGATATTGCGACCGAAATCTCTTCCGGATTGTCTAGAATTTCCTTCGCTAAGTTTCGAATCTTGGGCGCCATGGTGGCCGAAAACATGAGACTTTGACGTTTTTCGGGTAGGGTCTTGATGATGCGAATGATGTCATCATAAAAACCGATGTCGAGCATGCGGTCTGCTTCGTCCAAAATCAAGTGCTTGACCTCCGAAAAGTCCACATTTCCTTGCTCCATGTGCGAAAGCAGTCGCCCGGGTGTCGCAATGATGATGTCCGCACCGCCCTTCAAGGCCACGGCTTCCTGATCCCAGGCGACACCATCTCCTCCTCCGTACACGGCATGACACGTCGCTTGCGCGAAGTAGGCCAATCCTTGGATTTGGTGGTCAATTTGAATGGCCAATTCTCGCGTGGGACAAAGAATTAATGTTTGCACCCCCCCGACCGTACTTTCCGAAATGTGGTTCAGAATGGGCAGAACAAACGCCGCCGTCTTCCCGGTGCCCGTCTGCGCACAGCCGATGACGTCTTTTCCTTCTAAAATGAGGGGAATGGCTTTGTCTTGAATTTCGGTCGCGTCCTCAAAATTCATGTAATAGAGGGCGTCTAAGAGGGCGTCGTTGAGACCAAAATCTGTAAACTTCATCGCTGGTATAGGAGCTATTGCGCGTCATGCCGCCCGGTGCGGCGTGGCAAAGGTAGCGCATTGTCGCTCGAAGGGTCTCGAAGTATTCATTCTGCGAGATACTTTCCCCTCATGCTGCGGTAAAAGCTTTGGATATAGACAGGACGGATAGACCCCGTGAGCATTGCGGTGCACGATGACTTTGAGCGCACAAAAAAAGGGCCGCATTGCTGCGGCCCTTCGAAATTTGCGTTCGTGGGGTTACTCACGAATCAATTTGAGCGTTTGGGTTCCATGGTCCGTTTCTACGCGAACAATGTAGGAGCCACGGGGCCAAGCAAATGAAGGCAATTCTACCTCACGCACTTGGGGCACATCAGATTGATAAACTGGGCGACCGAGGATGTCCATCACGAGTACACGGTTCACCTTTGCTCCCTCGACTCGAACGTAGGCAACGCCTGCCGTCGGGTTTGGACTCATCGTCACAGAAAGCGTGGCCGGCTCTTCTTGGCCGATGGAATATCCTACGGCATTCATCGCATTGGCCATTCTAGGCATCGTAAACGCCATCACCGTATCGATGTACAGCAATGATTGCGCCTTGAGGTTTGGGTTCGTCTCGTTCACCGTAAGGGGGTGATTGGGATCCCACCAATCCCACGGATTTGCATTGATGCGGAAGGGCATCGAAGCATTCGGAGGAAGCATGTTGAACGTATAGATATTCTCTTGGCTTCCGATGTTGTGCGGATTGCTACGTGCCTTGACCGAGTACGAATCCGTCAGGGAAGATGCGCCGAGCACACTGTTGTTACCAAAGGTGTTCGCGATTTTCACGGCGGTGTGGCTTCCAGCGACTTCTACGACTGGAAAGAAGGTTCCGGCAATCGGAACATTGACCATGCCTCGATAATACGGGGCAAAGAAGTCGTAGCGACTATGGAAAGAAACCATGGGGGCATCTCCTTGAGCAACCCACGCGGAGTCACCTAGCGCGCCACCCAAGTTGATGACGAGATTCACATTGTGCGGAACCCCTGCATACAAGGGGATATTGCGCCCAGGCTGATTCTGGTCCACCAAGGGCAATCCGGTAACGGGGTGTGTGCCAATGATCGTAGCCTCTCCTCCGTAGCCATTCCAGTCTCCCACGATCGCAGTATCCACATAGGGATCTCCGGCATTCACCGAATCACCAAAGATGCCTGTACCGGCTGCAGAATATTGGAATTTCGTGGGGCTCGCCACTTCGGAGTAATTGTCAATGGACGCATACGCTAAAGAGATGTAACCACCGGATCCAACACCCATCATGGAGATGAAGTTGGGATCTATGCGGTACGGATCACCGAAGACAATCTTGGATGCGCGTATAGCGCGCACGCCCACTTTGGCGTCTTGAACTGCGTTGTATACAGCTAAGAGGTTGGTACCCCGTCGTAAATCCAGGTTCGTTGAGTTCGCCAGCCATCCTAGTCGGTAAGATGCGGAGAAGACCACAAAACCCCGACGTGCAAAGCGAAGAGCAATTTCCGTGATGGCCGAGTCCTTGCGCGAGCCCATGGGCGAAGCCATGCCCTGAGGAAGGAAGGAACCCGTGTGAAGCAGCACGATGACTGGGCGCGATGCCTCTGCATCTACGGATGTATCCGGCATGAAAATGTCCGCATACATGGGGATGACCATGGGGCCACCCATCGCTGCCGGAACATATTGGCTGAAGTTGTAACCATAGGCCACATCCGGAATGTGGGTGATCTGTGAAGTCGTAAAGACTTCATCGAGATACCGCTGTTGAGCCGAAGCGCTTCCTACCACCAGGAAGCTCAGGGCCGAAGCAAGTAAAAAAGAGTACGTTTTTCTCATAAGTTTAAGTGAATTTGTTCGGGTAATTTACGATAACAAAATGAATCCTAAAGAATTACTGTAGTGGACAAGTACATGAGTCTACCGACTGCCGGACCGCCATAGACTTGAACCACCTTTCGATTTAGGATATTGCTTGCACCCAACTTGATGGTCCAGTCCCCCGCATTGTTCGTCCACGTTACCTGAGCATCGGTCAACCGGTAGCTTGGAATGGCCCCGGTGAATTGGGGAGATCCTTCGAAAACGAATCCCTCTACCCATTTGTGGCTAATCAAGTAGCCAAGGCTTCCCTGCCGGATTTTCCAGTCCAAATCCCGTGCAGAAAAGGACAGGTTGTATTTGTGTTCTGGGGTATTGTAGGCCGGAATGATGGGGTCATCGGCCCCGGCGTTGAGAACATTCCAGCTGTAATTGCCCGCCAGCGTGTAGCGCTTGAAGTAATAATTCGCGCCGACGCTAAAACCCTGTGTTGTGACCGTTTGTGACGCGTTGGACGCGATTCGGTATGCCTGGGCCGATTTCAAGCGATCGGCCGCACTGCCGCCTGGATCATCTTCAATCTTCAAGGCGACATGGTATCCAATAAAATCATCGTACCAACTGTAGTAGTAGGTGGCGTCCACATAGATTTTTTCCCACCATGTATCCCGGTAGCCTACCTCCACGCTCTTCACTTTTTCGGGCCGAACCCCGGCGATGGAATAATAATCCCACACCCAACTGGCGCGAGCTTGCGGCGAACCGGCAAGGAAGTCGGACACATGGTCAATGGTCACCAAGGAATCATATCCGTTCAAATTTCCCAAGAGCAAGGCGCGGCCGACATTGTAGTAGAGGTATTGATCCTGAAGGGTCGGATTTCGAATCGCCGAGGTCAACCCTACGCGCCAAACAGCATGGTCATTGGGTTTGTACACTAAAGAAACAGCGGGGGAAATCAACCATCGGAAGTTTTGGTTCTTGTCGACTCGGATGGAGGCATTCCACAAGAGTTTTTCCGTTTCTTTCTTGTGTCCCGCAAAGAAGCCCACTTCTTGGACCCGAAGCTGAACATTGCCCGTGTCGCTAAATATGGTCCCACGTGAGTTCGGTGCAAAGCGGCGATAGTTTCCGCCCACATAGAGGTTCCCCCAGCTTCCCACATCGAGGTTGCGCTGGCCCTGGATATGGGCTAAAGAAGACCGGTCAAAAAACTGGCTACCCCCTTCATGGAACGGGGTGGTGATAATTTTCTGCTTGAGGGCCTCAAAGGCGGCCGTTCCCGGAATTAATGTGCTATCCGGATCGTAGGCCCCGTTGATCCACCCTCGATTGCTCTCATGGAAGGAGGCAAAGGCATCGGGATACATGGCCCACATTTGAGCCATTTGGTCACTAAACTCCTGATTGGGCAGGGATTCAGACGGGTAGCCCGCCAAAGCCTTGACTTTCGACTTTTGAAAAATATTCCAAAAAGACCGGTACTGATTGGCCCAAAATCCTTCATGGAGCACCGAATCTTGCATGCGCAGGGCGGTGAAGTAGGCATCATAGGTATTCCCGGCATCCTCATGTGTGGTGTAGGCTCGGATGAACCAGTCGTCCTTTTGGCGAATCTCGACCCGGTTTTGAAGGAACAATATGTCCTTGAGGCTGAAGCGGTTATCCCCCTGGTATACGGTCGTTCCGCTGCCAAAATTGAGGCTGTAAATAGTTTCCAAACCGGTTTTGGTCCGGTAATGGACGGCTGTGGCTACTTTGAGGTTCTTGGTGTTGTAATCCACCAGGGCCTCCTCCTCAATGCCCCGACGATGATACGTGCCAATTCCTGCATAGGTTTTCACATCCCCGCCGTCGTCGTGGGCAATTTCATCTCCATAGCGGTTCACGGCATCGTAGCCTCCGGGGTTGGTCGCCGCACTTTTGGATCCATCCGTGGGATTCATATTGGTCGCCTCCCAATCATTCACCCCTAATGCATAGACATTCAACTTCAATGCCCAGGAGGGCGACCCATCGGGCCGCTGGTAGGCTTCCGCCCAGCGAAAGGCTACCTCGCGCAATGCTCTTTCTCCTACCTTGATTTGAAAAGTACTACCGGGCGTGAGGTAGGGATCCCGCGTTTGGATGGCTATTACTCCATTGAATGCGGATGGTCCATACAGCGCGCCGGCGGCGCCCGAAATAATGTCCACATTTTGCACGTCGAGCTCACTGGCGCCCAAGAAATTGCCCAAAGAAAAATTCAGGCCCGGCGCTTGGTTGTCCACGCCATCAATTACTTGAAGGCTGCGGACGGGACTGGTGCTGTTAAATCCGCGGGTGTTGATGATTTTAAAGCCTATACTCGCAGAGGTCAAATCCACCCCCTTCATATTCCCCAAGGCCTCATAAAAGCTGGGAGCGGCCGCCTCGCGAATACTGATGAGGTCAAGGGCTTCGACCGATATGGGGGATTGCTTTTGTTTTTCGCTGATTTTTGACGCGACGATCAAGGCATCCTCCAAGACCACAGCGCTCGGGGTGAGAGTGATTTCCAACTTGGCCGAATTTTCTTTCACCTGAACTCGGCGTGTTTCGTAGCCAAAGGCTGATAGCACCATTTCCGTAGGCCAAGAACTGACGGGAATCTGAAAACGGCCATTCGGATCCGACACCACTTTTGCCCCGTTGGGGATTTCAACCAGTGCATTGGGCACGGGCTCACGGCTTCCTTTTTCCATGATAGTACCCGAGAGATTCTGAGCCTTTACTTGGAGTGAGAGCGCTAAAAGGAGGAGGAGTTTGATGGCAATGCGGTAGTGCATAGGTCCCGATTTTCGTTCCTACCAAACTAGGGAAAATAGTTGACGCAATCCCTCTTATATAAGCGCAATCCTCTTTCAGTTCGCATGGCTTGAATTTCGTATATGACGCTCAAATCTGTTCATTTAGACCATGAATCGATCTAAGAGTCCTACCATCGAACGGTATCATTACGGAACTCTGGCGTATCGATTGTTTGCGCGGCTCCCTCAGGGCGATTCGCCTGAACTACACGTTTCAAGCGCGAATAAAACCCATAATAAATCATAAACGCAGCAAGTACAGCGAACAACTTTAATCCTAAATTTTTGGGCTTCACCTGATTTTCAAAAACCTCTTTAAGGTCGAAGATTCACCGTTTGACAATTCCATGTAATAAGCTCCACCTGCTAAAGTGGAAATATCAACGGAGTTTTGCAAGCCAAGCCAACCTTTTAGAACCTGATTGCCGGCCGGATCAAAAATGGTGAATGACCATTGTGACAAAGGATCACTTAACCCGTCTATTTGAATTTCTTGAGAGGCGGGAATCGGGTAGATGAAAATTTCACCTGAAATGGACTCAGGAACCCCAACGGTGGTAATAAAGACCTTGAATGTCGTAGAGTCCAAGCACAAGCCATTGTCCACAATGAGTTGCACAACTGCCGTGTCTCCAGGAGTCCCCTGCCAAAGAACGTCGACATTTTCGCTACCCTGACCTGCAATGATTGAACCACCAATCACAGACCACGTGTAAGTAAATGCTTGGTTGTAGGGGATCATTTGTATGTTGGTCGTATCACCATTGGCGGCAAATGTATTGCTCGTAAATAGAACCGGCAGAACAACACCAGGCAACATCACTGTGTTGACAGTATCAGACTGGGTCATGCAACCGGAAGTTGATGTAATCTCTACCCAATAATCACCGGAGGAAAAGACTTGTATGGTTGAGTTTTGCGCACCCGTGTTCCACATATAGCTATGTCCTGGCTCTGCTGAAATTGACAAGGTGTCCCCTAGGCAGAAGTAAGAACTATCAGAAAGGGTTAGCGCCGCACTAGGTCCTAAGAGGGAAGTAACCACAACTGTATCTGAATAGCCGACACAACCGCTATTAGTCATGTATTGCACATAGTAACTGCCAGGAAGTGATGTGATAATGGTGGACGTTGTGTCCTGCGAAGGGGCCCAGAGTAGGCTCGCGACATACGATGTGTCAAAAGAAAGAGTCACATACTCACCTGGGCATAAATTTGCGGACCCAAGGGTTGATAGAATAGTACTCGGAGATCCATGTTGAATTACTTCAATGGTATCTTGGATAACGACTCCATTTGGATAGAGTGCAGTGACCCAATAGGTGCCAGAGCTCGAAACACCCAGAGATTGAGTTGAATCACCGGTGCTCCAAACAATGTCGGATAAGACAGTTGGAAGGGTTAATTGAACGGGTACATTCGCACATGTAGATATAGTATCTGTCATGAAGGGATTCACTGGAGGCAGGGCATCACAACTTGACAGGTGGAAAATCCCAGCAGTATCACTGACATTCCCTACAGCAACCCAACGGTCTCCATTTTGGCCCACGCCACAACCATTTAACAACACATCATGAGGGTCAAGCCAGTCGTTTCCATTAATAAATTTGTACGTGATGGTATCCCCCACCACAAACTCACGTGTAAAGGTCCACGCCCCAAGCGAGGTATTGAAATTTAATGATGTCGTACTTGCATTCCAATTTTGGAAATTTCCCGCAATGTGAACACCCTTTGCTGCGTCTACCGTTTGTGTTGACAGGTCGAGCAAGAATGTAATCGGTGTTGTTGCAAGGATGAACGATGCCGAAGAACTACAGCCATTTTGATCAAAGACGGTCACTGTGTACGTGGTAGTTGAATCTGGATACACTGAAAGCACTTGACTAGTGGATGAATCGGACCATAGGTAAGAAACAGCCGTAGAAGCTGTCAATGTTACGCTCGTTTGAGAGTTGTCTGAGGTGATTGAACTGGTGATAAAAGCAGGACTTGGAGGAACAACCTGCACTTCAATGCTATCCACACAAACAATACCCAGGGCCGAGGATTGCACCCAGAACGTAGTAGTTTGAGTGGGCATCACCCAAATCGAATCAGTCACAGCCCCAGTGGACCATATTTTTGTCTTGCTCACGGCTGTATCTCCTTGGTTCATGTCGTATAGCAATACAGAATCCCCGGGGGCACAAACTACTGTTCTTGAAGCAATAATCTGTGGTTGGATGTCATGAATGGGTATCGCCACTTGACAAGAAGCCCCGGATGTCCGATGAACCACCTCAAATGGAATGGTGGTATCTCCCGAAACGTAAACGCTGTGTGTAAAGCTTGTATCTGCGCCTTCGTCCCACACATAATAATACCTACTTTGAATTTTTTGCGCTGAACTCTGATACAAGCCCACGACCTCCACATTTGAAAGTGTTCTGTTCCATATCCCAAAATCGTCCATCAGACCCCCATACCCCAAGGTGATCGGAGTCGGATATAATGATGTGTCTATCGCAGGTACGCTCAAAACCAGCGGCAACGAAGTATTTGAGCACAGGCAGCCTTGAATATTGCTTGTATCCGTCAATGTTCCATCTCGATACATGGAAAGGTATGCCCCTTGAGTAATTGAGATGTTCTGCCAAATACCATGGACGATAGGGGACGAAACGATGGAGATTTTATTCTGCAAGAAGGTTGCAAAATGCACAAGCCCCCCATCTGTGAAGGCTAACATACTCCCATCGCCCAACGTGTCTACCCGGGCAAGAACGACGCCCTCTGAGGCGGTATCTGGCTTTAGCCAAAAGGAAATGGAATATCCTTCAGAGCCAGGCAATGAAATGGAATTAAGGCTCTGAGAGCTTTGGATGGCAGCATATGTATTCGGTCCCGCCAAATCTGCAGCTGCCGAATCCAAAGCAACCCGATTGGGGGCATACGCTACACCTCCCGTAATAGCGTGGTTTTGGTTCCCACTGTAGTCTAAACCTGAACCATTGAAAGGCAACCAAAGCACATTGCCATTTTGCAAGCTGGCAGCACTTAATACACCGTTTGGTAGAGTGTCCATTTGCGGATTAGGAACCCCAATGGTAATACTATCCGCTCCACAGAATACGGTCGCCGAAACAATAATACTATCTGTGCTCAGGCATCCAAGAATGGGAGTAATTAGAGGTTGGATGGTCGCAGTGTTCGAAATGGAACTGCATGAACCACTATAGGTCACCAGACACCGCACGGAATATCCTAGGTAAGCATTCGGACCCATGACGGTCAAAAGAGGGCCATTTGAGCCGCTGATGCCTTGGCCTTGGGCAGGAATATTAGTCCAGTTTGGAGCAGTTCCACCAAACAGCTGCCATTGATACAATGCAGAGCTATCCGAGAATTGTGCTTGAAAGGACGTAGAAGCTGTCGTTGCATCCACTTGTACAGATTGTGGCTGTTGAAGGAATACTCCTTGGCACGCAGGGGATGCTGTACTGGGCACACTCCCAGTAACAATGAGTGCAAATTCTTGACTTGAAGCCAGGGTGCCTTTGTGGCTCACTGTAAGTGTGTAGAGACCAGGAGCAACCCCATTCGGCAGGTCAATCATTTCAACGTTGTCTCTGGAATTATCCCCGGTCGTAGCCGCCGATGATGGCGAGTTTGGATTTAGAACGTAGGGATAATGCACTTGGCCTGACGGCGCTGTTAATCTCACATCCAGATCATTCACTAACATGGAAGTCGTGTTGTTGAGGAGATTGGAATTAACAGGAGTAGCCGCTGGATCATTCCAAGCGATTGTGATCCGAACAGGATTCGACGACAACGCAATTGAGGTAGAAAATGAGGATGAATTGGTCAGAGAATGCATCTCCACCATGGCCAGTGTGTCGTCCAATACTTCTATCGCATGCTCCACGTCCAACAGGCCCCATCCAAACTGGTAATCCGGACCCTGAGCGCTTCCCGCCTCTTTGGCCGTATGAATGGCCAGTCCTTTCAGCGCAGAGGACTTTAAGTAACCATTTGAAGTATTGAAAGCATGCTGCTGTACAAGGGCTAATCCACCTGTAGCGCTTGGTCCTGACATGCTCGTACCCGACATACTTCCATAGGAAGTGTTCCCAGTGGCCAAAGCACTGTAGAGCATTACCCCATTAGCTACGAGATCCGGCTTAATCCGACCATCGTCGGTTGGGCCCCAACCACTAAACGAGCTCATCGTCACAGAAGAAGGACCTGAATAATTCAGAACGTCGTCAACGGCCCCAATAGTCATGACATTTTTCGAAACTCCTTCCCCGCTGATACAATCGTAGCCATCCGCATTTCCATCTGGATTTCTTGACGCTGTGGAATAAGACCAACCGCCATTTTGCCAAACATAGTGCCCACCAGAATAGCTGTCATTTCTATCATTGCCAGCAGATTTGACAATTAAGTATTGGGTTGCATTATTAGAAATTTGATCCCAAACTCTGGCATTGTAGCTGTAATAACCAAACTTGTAATCTTCTGTTGAACTCAGTAAGGGGTCACCAAACCAGTGCCAACTGCTTGAACCTGTCGCCCAAGGCCCATAGGCCCATCCGCTCACAATTCCATAACTGTGATTACTAAGTATCAACCCATTTGACGCGGCCGTAGCCATCTCGGAATTGTCATTATTCCAATCATTTGCTAACAATGAAGCCTGAGGCGCCATCCCTTTGGCAGAGACTTGGACACCCGATGCGATCATCGTTCCTGCCACATGGGTTGCATGGTTGCTCAAACTTGTAGCATTATCACTCTGCGTTGCGCGATTCCCAAATTCCTGGTGTCCCACAAGTGTTGCTCCACCGTCCCATTCGCCTATTTGCATCCCCTGACCATTCAACGTATATCCAAGACCGCCTCCTGTATGAAGTTTATTCGCCCCTATTGATATCGCTGCATTTGCATTATCCGTGATGTAGTAGATGGGTGCGCCGGCACTCAATGTTTTCAGTTGTGTCTCCGCGTTATCGCTGATCGATAGTCGATCAAACACTTTTCCATTGGCAACAGCTCTTTCAATGTAAACACGTTCCATTGTGTACCGCGTGCCTTCTGATACAGCTATTTTCTGCAACGCTTCAATATTCAATTCTAACCCATTTGGTTTGACGAGCGTTTGAGCTTGAGTCGTTTGAAGAACAATAAAAGCGGTTAAAAAATAGACCAAGCTGCGAACACCCATGTTTTCTGAAGTTTGTTCTAAAAGTACAGCAGATGGTACAAAAAATTTTGTTCAAAGATTATCCCGCATGAATCGAAATTTGCTGTTCGGAAATTCATTCATACCACACTACCACACTGCAGATTAAATCAGATAAAACTCGATTTAAGTCACTTTAAGTACCATTACAAAGTCTTAAACATCTTTGATTTAAATTGTTATACAAATCTAATTTTATTGTAATGAAGAAACTTTTATTGCCCCTACTCGTTGCCCCCGTTCTGGCCTTTGGTCAGGTTAAGTCAGGCGCCGTGTATTCAGAACATCCTGCTTTGACCGCCGTGGAAGCGATGAATGCCGCGTTTTGCTCCGGAGATTTAGAAGCGTACGAAAGCTATTTCGATCCAAATGTGAAAATTTGGAGCGTTGGAGATCGCGAACCTCATGGCCTGGAGCGCGATTTAGAAATCTCAAATTGGTGGAAGGAGAACTTCACAGTTTCCATAACCCGCGCAGAAGGGGTAACCCCAGATGTCATCAAGTTCAAAGACAACAAAAAGGGCGTTTGGGTCATGGACTGGACCGAGTTCACCGCTATCAACAAAAAGTCGGGTGATACGGTGAGCACATGGTTCCACGACGAATATTTCGTGAACAATGACAATAAAATCACGATGTGGTTCAGCTACTATAACACGAATGACTTCGGCGCCCAAATTCAAAACTCATTTGGGGCACATAGAAATGGCCGCGTGTACGATGAGCACCCGTATATCGAATCTGTTGAAGCGGTAGTTAATGGCTGGGTAGAAGGGAAACCAGATGTTATGGAAAGCTACTTTGCTGAAGATGCTACATTTTATCGCCTCGGAGATGGTCAAGATTATCGGGGCATCAGCTTAGCCGAACGCAAGAAAAAATGGGAGTCCGGAATCAATAGTACTAGTGAGCGAATTATGGAAGTCTACGGATATCCAGATGCCATTCGTTACGAAAAAGGTGAAGGAGGCTGGGAGGTTCTATCCTGGTGGAACATTACCAATGTTGACAAAGAATCAGGAGAAGAATTCAAGGGATTCATTCATATGAGTCATTCTTTCAATGATGAAAGGAAGATTTCACGAGAAGTGATTTGGATTGACTGGATAACCGAATAATTAAATCAAAGTGTGATGAAAAGTAATATGAGAAATTTAGGACTAATACTCGTGGCGTTTGCCTTTACGCAATGTGCTAATCAAACGCTATCCGAAAGCGAAGTCACAGATTTTGTTACCACCCACTTCGAAGAGAAAGTGGGATACGCAGATGCGGTCACCCCCTTTTTGGAGGATATCGGTACAGATTTAACCGTCTTGAATACCCTTTGGGGCGAGTCAAGAGTGTTTCCTGTTGAGGATGTAGCCGCTGATTGGTTCTATGAAGATTCTGTAACTGTAGAAATTTTTGACCTCTATGTACATGGAGGAACGGCCGTTGTTATGGGTTCGGATACTTACTGGATCGATGGCGAGGCGACTTCAAAATCTAGATTCTGCGGAACGGTTATAAAAGAAAACGGAAAGCTGGTCTGGAAGAGATATGCTTTCGCATCAGAGAATCAACGCGCCAGAGATTTTGTCTGGCCTTCGGTCGAAGGGGACGGAGCTTTGGATTCATACAATACCATGCGGACTGCCATGGTCAATTTTCGAAATTCTGACGGTTTAAGAATTTCTGATTCACTGGTAGACGCTTATCCTGATTGGGCTACAGCCCACTTAGGTCAACTTCACTATTACATTTTAGCCGGCGATGAGGCAAATTTGCGTGCAAAACTCGCCGAAGCTCAAT
>JAURAE010000031.1 GCA_030829675.1 Schleiferiaceae bacterium | reverse complement strand
TTGCCGGGCTATGTTCGCTTCTCTTACGCTGCAGCAGAAGCAGAGTTGGAAGAAGCAGTTCGTCGCGTGAAAGCGGCCGTTGCCAAACTAGAAGACTAACCATGAAAATTGAGGTATCCAACGGCGAAGTGTTGGACAAGTATTCGATACTCCAAATCAAGAGCGAGAGAATAACTGATCCCACTGCGCTCAACAACATACGCCGAGAGCTGGAAAGCCTTCAGCCTGCCGTGGATGCCATTCGTTCCCTAGAATCTTCTGGTGCGCTACACACTTTACGAGACCAGTTGTTGGAGGTAAACACCTCGCTCTGGGAGGTAGAAGACGTGTTGCGTGGACTGGAGAAATCGCAAGATTTTGGCCCTTCATTTGTGGCTGCTGCTCGCAGTGTGTACCAGCTCAATGACCGCAGAGCCGCCGTGAAGAAAGAGATTAACCTTTTGACAGGATCGAATCTGATTGAGGAAAAGTCGTACGAGAAATACGATTAGAATGCTTGATTCTCAGAGAATCGGGGTAAATTCGTTAAACGCAAAAGTCACCTTGTGAATTTGAAACAACGCATCAACGCCGCGCGTGAGTTCATCAACATCCGTATTTACGATAGCCGAGATTTTGTGATGTCCTCCCTAGCTACAGGAAGCCTCTTTGTAGCGACATTCACGTTGATGGTTCTAGTATTTTATCACGGCTACGAGCTGGATCCGTGGCGAAATCAGTTGGTGGGATATATCGTGCGAGGCTCCATAGCCTATTATCTACTCAAGTTTTTCCTAGAACTCTTCTACAACTTCCATCCTCGAGAATTTTTAAAGGAGCGAAAGTGGGAGGGGATCCTCATGTTGTTCATCATTGTGGACATCTTGGTCATCAATATTTTCAAGTTTGAGATCTTAAATGAATTGGGCCAATTCTTAAAAATCCCCGGCCTCCAAGAGAGTTTTATGCTCTTTTTACAGCTCTATTTCCTGGTGATCGTGGGCTTGGAGTTCGGGAAGGTTGGTGAGGTGTTGCCGAAGAGTAAGCTCAGTCCGCCGACCCTGTTGATCCTCAGTTTTGTCCTGCTCATCATCATGGGGACGGGTCTTTTGATGCTCCCCGAAATGACCATTAAAGGCCACAGCGGGCTGGACTTCTTGACGGCTTTGTTTACCAGTATTTCCGCCAGTTGTGTAACGGGATTGAGTCTTATAGATATCAGCCAAATTCTCAGTGGAAAAGGCCAAATCGTCGTCATGATATTAATGCAGCTTGGCGGTTTGAACATCATCTCTTTCGCAGCCTTATTTGCCATCCTCCGAGGAGGCTTTGGCATGCGTCAAGCGAACTTTATGAGCGAAAACCTTGGGGAGGACCTCAAGCGCAGCCGCTCATTGGTAGGCGCCATTTTCAGGTTAACCATTTTCATTGAACTAATAGGAGCCGGGTTGTTGGCGATTCTTTGGAGAGGCAAGTACGGCGACCTCGGAGAAAATCTTTTTTATAGCCTTTTCCACAGCGTTTCTGCCTTTAATAACGCAGGGTTCTCCTTGTTCAGCAATAGTTTGGCAAGCGAGGGTGTGAGCCACGACTTTGGGGTACATGCCATCATTGCGATCTTGATTGTATTGGGCGGTATAGGATTTGGGACCATTTCGGACTTGCTCAAGCAGCCTTGGCGCAAACAGTCTATGGCGAGATCATGGCGCAGTTTACGCGTCGGTACTAAACTGGGTTTGGTAGTTGCTGGGGTGTTGATCACCTTTGGTGCTGCGATGGTATTTATGTTGGAAGGGCACGAGGGTCCAATTGGTCCACAGCTCAGCCACAGCATCTTCCAAAGTATTACCGCGCGTACTGCTGGTTTTAATACAGTAAATTTCGGTGCCATGGCCACCCCAACGTTGTTGTTCTTCATCTTCCTCATGTTTATTGGTGGGGGCTCGGGATCGACCGCTGGGGGGATTAAAACGAGCACCTTCGCCTTGGTTTTCATGAGTGCAGCAGCGACCATTAAAGGCAAGAAAAACGTAAACATTTACAAAACTCAAATCCCTTGGGAGTTGATGAATAAGGCCTTTGCCATATTCTTGTTCTCCGCCGTGAGTATCCTGGTTGGCATCTTTTTGTTGACGCTGTTCGAGCCGGAGAAAGCCTTGTTGGATTTGGCCTTTGAAGAAGTCAGTGCTTTTTGTACCGTAGGATTAAGTACGGGCATCACGCCAACCGTATCCCTCGGCGGTAAGATTGTTTTGATGATCTCAATGTTGATCGGACGTGTAGGAACGTTGACCCTGGCCTTCGCGTTGAGCGACCGCAAGGTTGAGTCAAACTCTTTCAAGTATCCAAAGGGTTCAATGCACGTGGGATAAAAAAAAACCGCCCGAAGGCGGTTTTATTAATTCTTGTCTTGGAAGTCTAGGTCTTTCATCCCCAACGTTTTGAGCAGCTTCTTTCCGTTGATCTTCAGCGTCTCTTTGATTCCGGTGGCCATTTTGCGAACAGCGCCGTCGTCTGGGCGTGAGATAAACTTAGAATCTCTGTAGGTCACGCCATCTTCTGGTTTTGTGTAGAAGTAGGTGTAGAAACTCTTGCGTGATTCTCCTTCTGGGATGTTGATTTTGCCATAGCCGTGCGGGCTATTGTCGTCCGTATAGAAGATGACTGCGGTGTTAAATGTTGGTGGAACTTTTGTGACCAATTCCGTCATCTCTTTATTCCACAACTCCAAATCACCACCGTATTCCGGTTGCCAATTTTTATTGAGGTAGACCAAAAGGTTCAATCGGCGCCATAACCCTAACTTAGGATTCATATTGACATCGATATGAACATCTACATACGAGCCATTGCGGCCCTGGTGTACTCCCGAGCCCAAGGCATCCGTAGTGGTATGCAAACCGTCGATGCCTGTGATGCGGCCCAATTGCTCGCTCCATTCCTTCGACCCTACAGCCGAACGAACCTTGGAGAACGATGGGTGCCAGCGCTCGAAATGATAATCTTCGCTTTTGTCTTCGTTCAAGCTCTTGCGCTTCACATTCAATTGGTCAATGGAAGGGAAGTTGTTGAACAAGTCCAATGCAATATCCTCCTGGAAAAAGTCTTCCAGAACAATGTGCTTGCATGGCGATGCCGTATCATAAGCAGTCTTTAATTCTGCTGCAAAAGCAGGATCTAGGTATTTGGGGTTGATGATTCCTTCGACCATGGTATTAATCTTGTTGTCCAAATATAGGATTTGCTACTTTTTTCCTCTAGTGATATCTGTCAGTTTTCCGTAGACTTTGAAAAATATTTTTGGCAAGTATCGTTTAAAAGGCACTGCCCATTTTTCATATCCACCTATAACAACGTGCAAGGGTGGTTGGTTCTGCTGAGTGATCCGGTAGAATTTTCGGGCCAATTCTTCTGGAAGCATTCCTTTCTCCTGGGCTACACTGTTTTTGCCAATAGGCTTGCCATCTGGTCCTAAACTGCTCAGCGTCACATTAGTGTTGATGAAGCCAGGGCTCAAGATCCCTGCGTGTACTGGAGTTTTGCGCAATTCATACTGTAGGCTTTCCATATAGCCGACTACCGCGAATTTACTCGCTGCATAGGCGGCAAGTTTTGGGCTGCCGAAGTAGGAGAGTATGCTGGCCACGGACCAAATCTGTCCCGAACCCTGCTCCAACATCACAGGCACCATCGCTTTGGTACAGGCTACTGTACCCCAAAAATTGGTCTGCATCACCTTTTCCTCTACATCGAGCGCCATGTCAACGACCCGGCCCAAATGCCCCATACCGCCGTTATTGACCAAAATATCAACTTTGCCGGTATGGCTTAGCGCCTGCTTTTTCCACTGATCAGCCTCCTCGTATTGGGCTAAATCCAATACTAAAAGAGCACTGTTTTCTGGATGAGGCAGTTGGTTTTGAACAGCTGCGAGGACTTCAGCACGTCGAGCACTTAAAATGGTAAAGTAACCATGGCGATTAAATTCCATCGCCATAGCCTTACCTATTCCACTGCTACTTCCTGTAATCCAAGCTGTTTTCATTCGCCTAAAATACAGGAAAGTTTAGTACTTCTTATTGCGTTTTCCTGCCGGTTTGCCTGGTGAACGGCGACTGATTTCGCCGCGTGTGCCACCAAAACTTCCGCGTGAAGAAGAACGATCCGATGAGAAGCTAGGGCGATCATCGCGACGACGCGGGCCTCTGTTATCACTGCCTCTGAATTCAGTATTTCTGTCTTCACTATTTCTTTTTGGGCGATCATCGTTATTTCTGAATCCGCCGAAACCTCCTTCTGGTCTGCGGTCATCTCTTTTGCGATCGCTACGTCCACCGCGATTATCGAATCGATTATCACTACGGAACTTTTTCCCAGAAGAAATTCGTTCACGTTTTTGGTGACGTTGGCCACCCGAAGAACCTCCGTTTGAACCCGAGCCTTCTTCGAAGTAGGCGTTGACTACATAGGAGCCTGTTTTTGCGCCGCTTAGTCGCACGGCTACTTCAACCGCAAAGCGCTCTTCGACATCAATACGAGTGAAAGTTTTATCCATGTCGATTTTTCCAATGCGGATTTTCTTGCCTTCCATGGTATCGTTGATCAATCCGATTAATCGGCTTGGGTTCACGTTTTGACGGTAACCTAAATCCACCACGATCGTTTTGAAGCCTTCTTCGCTCGCTCCTCCGGATTTACGAGGCCCTTGCTCTTTGAACTTCTTTGGTTGCTCGTTGATATCACGGGCACCGCGGTAACGACTCAATATCAACGAAGTTTCATGACCTAAAAAGCGTTCGATCAATTCGGCTTTACTCAAATGTGCCAATTTATCCATGGCGCTTTCTAGCATAGAAGGATCAAGCTCGTTTGAAAATTCGAATTCAACTAATTCATCAATGGCTTGACCTATTTTGATATCACAAATGGCTTCGCCACTTGGTACTTGCTTTTGCTCGAACTCTTTACCAATGAGACGTTCTAAACTATTCACTTTACGCATATTTCTACCGTGGGTAATAACGATAGAAATACCCGATGATCCTGCACGACCCGTTCTACCTGAGCGGTGCACATAAACTTCCGGATCGTCGGGGATGTTCACGTTGATTACGTGAGTCAACTCATTGACATCAATCCCTCGCGCTGCCACATCTGTAGCAACCATGACATTGAGTTTTTTCTTGCGGAAACGATTCATTACTTCGTCTCTCTGCGCTTGACTTAAGTCTCCGTGAAGGGCTTCAGCGCGGTATCCGTCAGTAATGAGTTGTTCAGCGATGCTCTGTGTTTCGCGACGGGTTCTACAAAATACGATGCCGTACATGTTCGGATTGAAATCCATAATGCGACGCATAGCTTCGTAAGTATGCTTCGCGTTGACCACATATAATTCGTGACTCACATTACTTGCAGAAATATTTCGCTTACCAGCTGAAATCTCTTTGGGGTCATTGAGGTATTTGTTGGTCAATTTTTTCATGCCATCAGGCATGGTAGCACTAAAACAAAGTGTTTGTTTGTGTTCTGGGGTGTTGGCAAGAATGGCGTCCAATTCATCTTGGAAACCCATACTTAACATTTCATCTGCCTCATCCAAAACAAGGAATTGTACATCTTCAATGCGTAGTTTCTTGCGCTCGATCAAGTCTAGAGTACGTCCAGGAGTGCCGACAACTATTTGTGGACGCTGCTGAAGTTCTTTCATTTGCTTAGTGATTGGAGCCCCACCATATACGGCAGCGACTTTCACCGGCATAAACTTCGAGTATGACTCGATATCTGTGGCAATTTGCAAACATAGCTCACGTGTCGGCGCCAAAATAATGGCTTGTACGTGTTGTACATCAGCTTCCAGCTGGTGAAGAATAGGCAACGAGAACGCTGCTGTCTTACCAGTTCCTGTTTGTGCAAATGCGATTAAATCAGTGGTGTTTTCGAGCAAATGTTCAATGCTCATCTTTTGGATTGGGGTGGGTTCAATAAACCCGAGTGCTTCCACACCCTGCACGATTGAAGGGTGGAGACCGCTGTCTTTGAAGGTTTCCATAATGTCGGGACTTATCCCTGGTTAAATTACCCAGTTCCGCTGGGTGCGCCAATTGGACGTCAGCGCTTCCCAGTTTTAAGTTCCCTACCGTTGGAAAGATGGACGCCCTCTATTTTCAGCCGCAAATGTAGTGAGAATAAATGGGATACCATCATTTTTCTGCTATCGCCCTAATGACACATGCAGTTCCACGATGGTAAAGGCCTTCATTGAGCTCAATATATTGTTCCCACACTCTAATGTTTTGAAAACTTGAGAAGAGCGATTTGATTTTTATCTCAGTAAAGAGCATACTAACGTCTTGAGGTCCTCCGCTGGAGAGGCCCAAGTTTTTCTCTGAGAATCCCTCAAATAGGACCGTACCTCCAGGTTTTAATTGGTCCAAGATCTTTGTATACATTGGCGCTAGTATGGACTCGGGTGTATGGAAATAGCAAAACCCAATGACATCCAGAGGCTCTGGACATGCATATGTCATGGCATTGCCCACATGATAATTAATCTCCACGTTGTGATTTCTCGCAAGCGTCTCTGCCTTCTTTTTGCCTTCCTCGCTCTGATCTGCTGCCCAGACTTTCCATCCTTTTGTTGCGGCATATACTGCATTTCGGCCTTCACCCTCAGCTGGGAAGTAAATATTGCCCGGTGCTAAAGCTTGAAGAGAATGGGCAATGAATTCATTAGGCCGTGTGCCGTAGGCGTAGGATTCTTCGCGATACCGGTCGTTCCAAAAGTCGCTTGGATTCATAGGTTCTCATTGTAGCTTTGCGAAGTTAAGTCGAGAAGATGCTCTACTTAAAGACTAGACGAATAAACTTTTTTTAAAATTTGGTTTCACAGAGATTGTTAAATAAAAAGTCTATTCTATATTTGCACCCCCGAAGACGAACGGGTAAATTATATTGTTATGAAACGCACATTCCAGCCCAGCAATAGAAAACGCAAGAACAAGCACGGATTCCGCTCAAGAATGGAGTCGGTAGATGGCCGCAAGGTCTTGGCTTCTCGTCGCGCAAAAGGTCGCAAAAGCTTGACCGTTAGTGATAAAGGAAACTACAAAGGGTAATGTTCAAAACCTTTTGATAAGATATAGGTGTTGCCGAAAGCAACACCTTTTTTTTGGCCTAATCCGCACCTAACTTTGTACAAATCTTAAAAGCACATGCCGAAAGACAACTCCATTAAACACGTCCTCATCATCGGATCTGGTCCTATCGTTATTGGTCAAGCCTGTGAATTTGACTATTCCGGATCCCAAGCATCACGAAGCCTTCGAGAAGAGGGAATCACCGTAACACTCATCAATTCTAATCCAGCCACCATCATGACAGATGAGGTTATCGCCGATAACATCTATCTGAAAGCACTGACCGTGGAAAATATTGAGGAAATCCTCAAAATACATCCGGACATTGATGTAGTACTGCCTACAATGGGTGGTCAGACGGCGTTGAACTTGTGTATCGATGCAGATAAGCAAGGAATTTGGGAAGAGCATAATGTGCGCATTATTGGGGTAGATATTGATGCAATTAATATTACTGAGGACCGTGATGAGTTCCGCAAATTGATGGAGCAAATCGACATTCCCATGGCCCCTTCACGCATTGCAAAATCATTCTTGCGAGGTAAGGAAACTGCCCAGGAGTTCGGTTTTCCATTGTGTGTTCGTGCTTCTTTTACTCTAGGTGGAGCTGGAGCAACTTTTGTACATACGCCTGAAGAGTTTGATGAAGCATTGAGTCGTGGATTAGAAATTAGCCCTATTCACGAGGTAATGATCGATAAGGCCTTGCTAGGCTGGAAGGAATACGAGCTTGAGTTGCTTCGCGACAAGAACGATAATATCATCATCATTTGTTCTATTGAGAACATGGATCCTATGGGTATCCATACGGGAGACTCTATAACCGTTGCACCGGCGATGACCTTGAGCGATACCACGTACCAAAAGATGCGTGATATGGCGATCAAGATGATGCGAAGCATTGGAACCTTTGCTGGAGGGTGTAACGTTCAGTTTGCGGTAAGCCCGGATGAGAAAGAAGATATCGTCGCGATTGAGATTAACCCTCGTGTAAGCCGTTCTTCAGCTTTGGCTTCCAAAGCAACGGGTTATCCCATTGCGAAGGTGGCTGCGAAGATGGCTATTGGGTATACTCTTGATGAACTCAACAACCAAATTACGAAGACGACTACCGCTTATTTCGAGCCAACCTTGGATTACGTTATCGTGAAAATTCCGCGTTGGAATTTTGAGAAGTTTGAAGGCGCAGATACCCGTTTAGGGATTCAGATGAAGGCTGTAGGAGAGGTCATGGGTATTGGTCGGAGTTTCCAAGAAGCTCTGCATAAAGCTGCCCAAAGTCTGGAAATCAAGCGCAATGGACTGGGTGCGGATGGTAAAGGATTGACGGATCACGATATGATCCTACACAAATTAGAATACGCTTCTTCGGATCGTTTATTTGTCATTTACGACGCGATCCAGATGGGCATTCCACTTCGTACCATTTACGACATCACCAAAATAGATATGTGGTTCCTCAAGCAGATTGAGGACTTGGCCCGTGTTCAAGGTGAAATCGAAAAACATACCTTAGAATCCTTGCCTAAGGATTTGATCCTTGAAGCAAAAATGAAAGGTTTTGCTGATCGTCAGATTGCACATATGATTCATGCCTTGGAAAGTGAAGTACACAGCAAACGTACGGATCTAGGCATCAACCGTGTTTGGAAATTGGTAGATACTTGTGCGGCGGAATTCCCTGCACAAACTCCTTATTACTACTCGACCTTTGAAAATTCGTTCGTTACAGCAGACGGCGTCGAGATTATCGAGAACGAAAGTGTGGTCACCGATCGTGAAAAGATTGTTGTTTTAGGCTCGGGGCCTAACCGTATCGGTCAAGGTATTGAGTTTGATTACAGCTGTGTCCATGGAGTCTTGAGTGCTCGTGAAGAAGGATACGAGACGATCATGATTAACTGTAACCCAGAAACAGTAAGTACAGATTTTGATACTGCAGATAAGTTGTACTTCGAGCCTGTATTTTGGGAGCACATCTATGATATCATCTTGCATGAAAAGCCAAAAGGTGTCATTGTGCAACTTGGTGGTCAAACGGCATTGAAATTAGCTGAAAAGTTAAGTCGATACGGTATCGAAATCATTGGTACGTCTTTCGATGCTTTAGATTTGGCAGAAGATCGCGGTAGATTCTCCACCCTTTTAAAAGATATCAATATTCCTTATCCGAAGTTCGACGTAGCAACAAATGCAGATGAGGCGTTGGATATTGCGGAAAACCTTGGGTTCCCAATTCTTGTACGTCCTTCCTACGTATTGGGTGGACAAGGAATGAAAATCGTCATCAATAAAGCTGAACTAGAGCGACACGTGGTGAACCTCTTCAAAGAGTTTGAAGGGAACCGAGTATTGCTAGATCATTACTTAGATGGGGCCATCGAAGCAGAGGCAGATGCTATTTGTGACGGTGAGAATGCCTACATCATCGGAATCATGGAGCATATCGAGCCGTGTGGTATTCACTCGGGAGATAGCTCAGCAGTATTGCCGCCGTTCAACCTAGGTCCGTTGGTCATGCAGCAGATTGAGGAGCATACGGTGAATATTGCCAAGGCGCTTCAGACGAAAGGATTGATCAACATCCAGTTCGCCATCAAAGATGATATCGTGTACATCATTGAAGCCAACCCACGTGCTTCACGTACCGTGCCATTCATCTGTAAGGCATATGGTGAGCCTTATGTGAATTATGCTACAAAGGTGATGTTGGGTACGAAGAAGGTTACGGATTTTGACTTCAAACCTGAATTAGAAGGATACGCTGTGAAGATTCCTGTCTTCAGCTTCAGTAAATTCCCTAATGTAAATAAGGCCCTAGGTCCTGAAATGAAATCAACAGGTGAAGCCATTCACTTTATTAAAGACCTGAAGGATCCAACCTTCAGAAAATTATACAGCGAGCGTAGCCTCTACTTGAGCCGCTAAGGAAACAGTTCGTAAACGGAGATCCCGGCGCCCATGGCGCCGGGATTCTTTTTTATCTTGACAAAAATTTTTGCCTCCATGCTTCGTTTTATAGCCCTAACGGTACTTGCCTACTTTATCTTCAAATGGCTCGATAGATTTTTCGGGGGAGGCAGACCTTCCGGCCCTGCAAAGTCTTCGTCTAAAAAGAAGGGCAGTACGTTCTCTAAGAATGTGGGCGAGTATGTGGATTACGAAGAAGTCAAAGACGACGAGAAGTGAAAAAAATAGGCATCATCACCTACTATTGGCCTCCTGCGGGAGGTCCTGGCGTGCAACGCTGGCTGAAGCTGAGTAAATACTTGGCCAAGGAGGGGGTGGAGCTGCATGTGGTGACGGTCGATGCCGACAAGGCTACCTATCCGCTTCGCGATGAAGGACTGTTGAATGAGGTGCATCCCAACATCACGGTTCACCGGACCGGTACGTCAGAAAAGTTTGGCGCCTACAAGAAAGTGACGGGTAAGAAATCCGTGCCTTTCAGCGGCTTTTCTGGGGAAGAAGCGAACGTGAGCCTCTTGCAAAAAGTGGCCAGATTTGTTCGAGGAAATTTCTTTGTTCCGGATGCCCGAAAAGGTTGGAACGCACATGCCTACGCGGCAGCTTCGAAGATTGTTCAAGCACATGGCGTGCAGCACTGGATTACCACTTCTCCCCCTCATAGTACCCAATTAATTGGACTCAAACTTCAAAAGAATTTGGGCGTACAGTGGATCGCAGACTTCAGGGATCCGTGGACAGATATCTACTATTACCGCAAGTTTTATCCTACTGCACTGACACGCTGGTATGAGAAGGGGTTGGAGCGTCGCGTGTTTTCGAGCTGTGATGCCCTGATTAGCGTGAGTCCTAGCTGGAGCGAGTTGTATGAGATAAAGGGCGGGCTGTCGAAAGGGAGTGTGCACACGCTGACCAATGGTTTTGATCCCGAGGATTTCGCATCATTGAAGCCACAGCGTCCCGAGGTCTTCACCTTACTCTATGCCGGAACCTTGGCGGGGCAATACCCTGTATCGGAATTGGTCGAAGCGCTGAATACCTTGAGCTTCCCCATGCACATCAAGGTGGTGGGGTCGTGGGACGGTAAAAGCGCAGAAGATTTGGTCCAAGCAGGTGATCACATTGAGGTGACCTTTGAGGAATATGTTCCTAAAGCGGCCTTGAATCAGAAATTGCTCGATTGTCACATGATGCTGTTCTTGTTGCCAAACGTGGCCAGTGCCACCGGCCACATTCCAGGGAAGCTCTTCGATTATTTGGGCGCGGGTAATCCTATTTTGGGATTAGGTCCGACCGCAGGGGATGCCGCCTCCATCATTCATGAAGCAGGGGCGGGGCAATGTTTCGATTATGCAGATACGGCAGCTATTGCCCAATACGTTCAGCAACAGTACGACCAAGGGGCCCCAAGAACAGATGCTTCACGCATTTCGGATTATGCTCGCGATGCACAGGCCAAGCGCCTGCTTACAGAGATATTGAAATAAAAAAGCCGCCCTCGAGGCGGCTTTTTTTTATGCTTCCTTGCGCTGTTTCCAGCCCATCCACCCTAATAGCAGTAGGAGTATGCCGGAACCTACGAAGTTGATCTTGCGTCCCATATAGTAGGACTTGGGCGCGAATTCAAACGTAATGGTATGCTTACCTGCCGGTACTTGAAGGCCGCGCAATAGGTAGTTCACACGGAGGTGGTCCACTGCCTCGCCGTCTATGTAGGCTTGCCAATCGTTGCCCGAACCTTCGTAGTAGATTTCTGAGAATACAACAAGGGCATCATTGCCTTCGAAGCTGTACTCCAAGAATTTCGGATCGTAGGTTGTGAGCTTGAGTTTGGCTGGCCCAAAGCTGGTCTTACCGCCCAATTCCGAAGCGTATTGCTGGGGTACGATAGCAGTTTGTGTAGGATCGAAGTTGGATAGTGCGGCCATTTCCTCATCAGCAGTGGCGGCATATTGTACCTTACTTACGGCCCAAGCATTGCCACAGGCCTGGAAGTTGCGCTGTGCTTGCGGCTGCCCATTTTGTCCTTGTGTGATGACCCATTTAGCATTGAGCATATTGAAACAGGCCATGTTTTGTTTGTTGAGCTGGTTGTCAATCAGGTCTTGGTAGCGTTGCAACTTCGCGCCGTGGTACCCGCCAATGCTTTTATGGTGGTAGGAGGTGTAGCTATCATTGGTCAATCCAGCCGTGGCATTCCAAACGCGGAAGTGTGGATCGGTATCCTGGAGGATTTGTTGATTCGCTGCGTTTGGTGCGTATTGTGCTTCCCACTGGCGCTTTGAGAGGAAGTCATCAGTTTCTAATTGGTCCCTGTTAAATGACCATAAATCTACCAAGGCGACGAGGCTTATAATGGTAAAGGTGACCAATTGTTTTAGCTTCTCGATATGCCATAGGTACAGCGCAACACCCACCGCAAGTCCCATCATTAGTGAGCGGGTGGCAGAGGAAGTGATCAAGCCGCGACGGTCGCCTACGAGCTGGTCAATAGGGAAGCCTTGTTGAGCGAACTGTGCATCACGGGCCGTTTCGAGATTCATAGAATAGGGCGCGATGAACCCGAAGATAAAGAGGAATCCGGCGAACAGCGCGGCACCTTTCCACAAGGCATTAAAGCGGGCTTTTTTCTCCATGCCGAGCCAGTGCTGCAATCCTATTAGGCCGTAGAATGGCACGAGGAAGAACAACACCACCATCGCCATTGAAGGCACGCGGAACTTATTGTACAGCGGCAGGTAGTCGAACAACAGGCTGTTGAACCACTCGAGGTTGGAACCCCAACCCATGAAGGAGAACACAACGATGCTGGCAATGACCCATTGGCGAATGGTGCCGCCCACGGTAAAGAAGGCCAAACAGAAGAGGAAGAAGATGCTGGCTCCAACGTAATAGGCACCATTGCCCATGCTCTCTCCCGTCCATTTCATAAAGGCTCCGCCCATATATTGACTGGCTTGTGCTTCCGCTTGAGTAGGGGACATGCCCTGCTGTCTGAGGGCACGAAGGAGTTGTTCGTAGGTTTCGGTGCCCTTGGCATTGTAGTCCACCTTCATCCCGCCGCCTGCAGCGTCAGGAATAACGAGGGCTACAGTTTCATAGATGCCGGCGGACCAGCTCATCGCATATTCAAAGGATAGACCGCCTTCGCCCTGGTTTTGATTTTTCTGGGTCAATTCGCTCTTACCGCCGCGCATACTTTCTTCAGTATAGACCTTGGTAGACCAAATGTTTGCGATGTTCGGACC
>JAURAE010000030.1 GCA_030829675.1 Schleiferiaceae bacterium | reverse complement strand
AGCAATCCGCTTTGCATGTCGAGCTCGCGGTAGAATGACGCTACTTCAGTAGCGGTATTAAGGTCCAATTCCTCTCCGTCGACCTTCACCTGAATGCCGATCCAATTACAAGAGTTCAATACCTTGGCGAAGTACTCCGGGTACCCGTTTTTCCACCAACCTACTCTAGTTTTATCCGGGTAATACACCCCAGCGATGTATGAGCCTTGAAGACTTTTGCCTGTATATGTCTCTTCGAAATTCGCGCGTTGCCCCATACGACCATTGCCGATGGAGAACAAACTTTCGCTCTTAGGATGGTTATTGGCATCCCAACGACGCTCGATGATTTTCCAAGGATGAACCTCGGTGTATTTATTGAACATTTGACCTAGCGGTTACACGTTAAAACGTGCTACTAGCTCTTCAGGAGTCGTATCGCCTAATGCGGTAAAGTGTACATCTGCCCCTTCTAAAGTTTCTGGGGTTCCTATTCCCACACAGCTCATTCCTCCTGTCTTGGCCGCCTGAACGCCAGCGATTGAATCTTCGAAAACGACGCATTCCTCTGGGTTGAGACCAAGTGCAGCAGCACCTTTCAAAAATACCTCAGGGTGTGGTTTGCCGTTTATCACATTATTCCCATCAATTATCGCGTCGAAAAGGGGCGTTAGGCCCATTTTATCCAAAATCATAGGAGCGTTTTTGGATGCGCTGCCTAGGGCGATCTTAATTCCTCGGGCATGAGCTTGCTGGAGGAAAGCCATGGCACCGGGTAATCCATCGGCTGCAGAGAGCTCTTGGACTAATTCCAAGTACCACTCGTTTTTCTCCACCATTAAAGCTTCAAATTCATCTGCAGTTACAGAGGCTCCTGTCCACTCGATAATTTTCTTCAATGAGTCTACGCGACTAACGCCTTTGAGCTCTTCGTTTTGAGCTTCAGTGAAATCGCCGCCGAGTTTCTGCGCACAACGACGCCACGCCTGAAAATGAAAAACGGCGGTATCTACAATAACGCCGTCTAGATCAAAAAGGAATCCTTTTATCATGATTGTGCTTGATAGACCTCAAGAACCTTGAGGTATTCCACGTGGTATTTGATCAAACCGTCTACAGGTTTGCGCATAATTTGACCCATGTTCATCCCGCGCTCCGCCAAGACATCTTCCAAGAGTTCATGGAAAATTGCACCTACCGAACCCACAAAGTGGATAGGCACCTCACGACAGTTTTCAAAGCAGGCAATGTGGATGTCTGCGAATTTGGCAAAACCTTCACGGACAATCATTTTCACATATGGATTCTCCATGTGCTTACCCGCGAAGCGGCTGAAAGACGCGAGGTACACGTTCGCATTAGGCTTGTTGTATACGCTGGTGATGATTTCGTCCTTATCTAGCTGGTAGGTCAAATAGAAATCTTCTGCCATCTCAGCAGGAAGGCGCTTGTACAAGAAATCAGAAACCAAACGCTTTCCGATAAAGCTTGCACTTCCTTCATCCCCCAATACGTACGCCAAGGCAGGCACCTCTTCGCTTACAAATTCCCCGTCAAAGTAACAGCTGTTTGAGCCTGTTCCGAGGCTACAAGTAATGGCAGGTACACCCGTGTAAGTTGAATAGGCACTGGCCACCAAATCATGGTCTACAATAATCTTGGCTTCAGGCATAATGCGCTGCAGCCCGTCTTTAATGATGTCCTTTAAGCTTTCACTTGAGGCGCCGGCACCGTAGAAGTAAACATAGTCTACGCTTTTTTTGATACGGCGAACAACGGCATTACCACCCAATTCTTCTTCGATGAAGGGGGCAGAGTGAAAGTATGGATTGAAGCCCATGGTGGAGAAGCGTACATGCTCCGTACCGTCAGGGTTTAATGCCACCCAATCACATTTGGTAGAACCGCTTTCAGCAATTAGTATCATAGCGTAAAAAGGTAAAGCCGCACCCTGCGGGCGCGGCCTTCAAAAATATAATCTTAAGCGAGACGCTCAACCAAATTGGCCAAACGTGCAGAATATCCAGCTTCGTTATCGTACCAGCTCAATACTTTCACCATGTTGCCCATAGATGAAGTCATGCCTGCATCGAAGATGCTGCTGTGCTTGTTGCCGATAATATCAGCGCTAACGATTGGATCTTCAGTGTACTCTAAAATTCCTTTCAATGGACCTTCAGCCGCTGCTTTCATTGCCGCGTTGATTTCTTCTGCAGTAGCTGGCGTGGCCAATTCTACTGTTAAATCAGTTGCAGATCCAGTGATGGTAGGAACACGCATTGCGTATCCGTCTAATTTTCCTTTCAACTGTGGCAATACCAAAGCCACAGCTTTTGCGGCTCCAGTAGTTGTAGGAATCATGCTTACTGCTGCTGCACGGGCGCGACGCTTATCAGAGTGAGGAGCATCTTGGATGCGCTGGTCAGAAGTGTAGGCGTGAATGGTAGTCATATATCCACGAACGATACCGAAGTTCTCGTCCAAAACTTTCGCCATAGGAGACAAACAGTTGGTCGTACAAGAGGCGTTGCTCAACATTACGTCATCTTCAGTGATGTCCGCATCGTTCACCCCCAATACTACTGTCTTAATATCTCCTTTAGCCGGAGCAGAGAGTACCACCTTTTTAGCACCAGCGGTAATGTGCTTGCCCATACCGGCTGCGTCTGTGAAGAAACCAGTAGATTCAACAACAACTTCTACACCGATCTCGCCCCATGGAAGCGTTTCTGGATCGCGTTGAGCATAAATAGTAATTTCTTTACCGTTAACGATCAAGCTATTTTCAGTGTGCTCCACCGTACCGTTGAATCGACCGTGTGCGCTGTCGTACTTCAATAAGTGTGCAAGCATATCTACTGCAGTAAGGTCGTTGATGGCAACAATCTCTACTTTATCGCTTTCGATGAGGTTACGGAACGTTAAGCGTCCGATACGGCCAAAGCCGTTAATGGCAATTTTTGTGCTCATAATAGTTGTTGTGTTATGTGGCTAGAATTTTAGCAATGGTTAGCATCTCTTCGTCCAATTCTGTGGTCTTAGAAATGGCATTTTCCAGTGAAGTGAAAACGACTTTTTGATTGATCATGCCCGCCATGACCTTTTGCTTGCCTTCCAACAAGCCCTTCACGGCATAGTGGCCCAAGACAGAAGCCAATACTCTGTCATTAGTTGTGGGTGATCCTCCGCGCTGTGTGTGTCCTAGAGTGGTCACTTTCACGTCCATTTCAGGGAACTCGTTGCGAACAGCAGCGGCGATTTCGAAAATATCTCCAAGGTGGTTGCCTTCGGCGACCATGATTATGTTGGATGTCTTTTTATGGGCTTGTGCTGACTTTAGGTCCGCAAAAAGCTCTTCATAGGTGGCCTTTTTCTCTGGTAAAATGATGCTCAATGCACCCGTTGCCAAACCAGTAGAAGCGGCAATGTAGCCTGTATCGCGACCCATTACTTCTACGAGGAAGAGTCGATTGTGCGAAGAAGCCGTATCGCGGATTTTATCTACGCTTTCAATGACGGTATTGGTAGCAGTGTCGTAACCGATAGTGAAGTCAGTGCCATAAAGATCATTATCGATGGTTCCTGGGACCCCAATAACTTTTATACCATGTTCATCGGCCAATTTCAATGCCCCAGTAAAAGACCCATCTCCACCAATGACGACCAGGGCGTCGATATCGCGATCCTTTAAATTTTGGGCTGCTTTGGCACGGCCCTCTGGCGTTCTGAATTCTTGGGAACGAGCACTTTTTAGAAAAGTACCCCCTTGTGCGAGGATGTGCTTAACGCTTGCGGTGTTGAGTTCGACAAGGTCATTTTCGATCATCCCTTCGTATCCGCGGTACACGCCATAGACGCGTCTGCCGTGGTACAATGCAGTTCTGGTTACCGCGCGTATAGCGGCATTCATCCCTGGAGCATCTCCCCCGGAAGTAAGTACTGCGATGTTGTTAATCTCGTGAGACATAGCTGCAAATGTAATAACTAAGTGTAAAAGTTACACTTATTAATTTATTAGCTTTATATTTAAACACCTCATTTAGTTACCCGAATACAGATTTAAACCGTCTATGTCTCAACAAATTGAGTTTGCGCCCAACATAAGTGTCGACTGTGTCATCTTCGGATTTGACGGAGAAAACCTTAATGTTCTGCTCATCGAAGAGAAGGACATTGGCCAAGGTATGTTGCGCAAACGTTTGCCTGGTGATTTGATCCTTCGTGGCGAGGGCTTGGATGCGGCTGCGGATCGTGTTTTATGGGAATTGGCCAGTCTAAAAAACGTGACGATGAAGCAATTTCACACGTTTGGCGAGCCGGATCGAGTGAACGACCCAAAGGATAAAAAGTGGTTGGAATTATACCGTAAGAATCCTGACGAGCGAGTCATTACTGTGGCCTATTACGCGTTGGTGAAGATGGCGGATTTCAGTCCTAATCCAGCGTCCTTCGCTGGGGAGGCGTTGTGGCAAGATATTCAAGAGGTACCGGAATTGGCTTTCGATCACAATGAGATTGTAGAGGTAGCGCTTTGGAAATTGCAGCGCCATTTTGAGCTGAACAAAAGTGGGTATGAATTATTGCCGCCGAAGTTTACGCTCAATCAGTTGCAGCAGTTGCACGAGGCGATCACACAAGAAGAATTGGACAAGAGAAATTTCCGTAAAAAAGTCGTTCGCGAAAAGCTCGTGGAAGCGACTGAGGAGAAGCAAGAAGGCGTCCTTCACAAACCGGCCCGGTTGTATAGAATTAAGAAATCTAAACAGGATTAGAGGTTATTTCTAGTCTTTTGGGATAAAATGTGGGCGGATTTCGTTAACAGGCCTACGAACGCATCTTCGGCTGAATAGGGTTAAAGTGTACTTTTGACTTTATAACCTTTTACACAAGCCATCAAATGAAGATTGTTTCAAGATTTTTGACGATCTGCCTAGCGGTTTTGAGCGGTTCTGTCGCCCTGGCACAGCAGGTAAGTGGTACTGTCTTTGACGAGTACAACGAGCCTTTGCCATCGGTTGCTATTACTGTTGAAAACGGCGGAGGCACGATGACTGACTTTAATGGTCAGTACAACCTCTCTTTGGGAAACGGCACGTATAACATCACCTATTCATTTGTAGGGTACGAGTCGGCGACCAAATCAGTAAACGTAAACGGCAACAAAGTGGTCAATGTGACCCTTAAACCTTCCAAGACCCAGCTCGATGAGGTGGTAGTCGTAGGATACGGTGTTGCACGTAAAAGAGATTTGACCGGCTCGGTAGTCTCTTTGAAGACGAAAGAATTAACGGATATTCCAACGCCTTCTTTTGAGAATGCCATTCAAGGTAAGGCCGCAGGTGTACAGGTCATCACAGGATCGGGTATTGCCGGTTCCGGGTCGATGGTTCGTGTGCGCGGTGTGGCCTCGATTTCGGCGGGTGGAGATCCACTATATGTCGTAGACGGTATTCCCATTACCCAAGATTACTTCCTGAACGGTAACCGCGGCGGTTTTAATACGAACCCATTGGCGACGATCAACCCGAACGATATCGAATCTGTTGAAATCCTGAAGGATGCTGCAGCTACGGGGATCTACGGATCACGTGGTTCGAACGGAGTAGTGCTGATCACTACAAAGAGAGGTAAGAGTAATAAATTGACCTACAACTTCTCTTCTCGTATTGGTGCTAGTGGCCCTACGGCATTGCCGAATATGATGAACAAGGACGAGTACCTTCAGATGTATGAGGAGGCTTGGGTAAACGACGGCAATGTTGGCGTACCACAACTTCCGGGTAACCGTGTAAGCTGGGCAGAGGCTCAGGCTTTTGAAGGAACAGATTGGGTGCAAGAGACCATTCGCACAGGAATTAAGCAGGGGTATGATTTCTCAGCTTCCAAAGGGTTCAACGGCGGGAATTTCTACGCTGGCTTGAGCTATTCAGATAACCACAGCTACCTACAGGGCAACTCGTACGAGCGTATTTCTGGACGTTTTAATGTGGACTACAACCTTGCGAGCAACTTAAAATTGGGCCTTAGTACGTCTATCTCACGCGGGGTGAATAACCGTATTGATGCGGCGTGGTCAGGAGGTTTTGGTGAGGCCATGTCTCGCGCACTTCCTATCTATCCCATTTATTACGCGGAAGACGAATACGACGACAACGGTAATGTTGTGGCACGTGCGGGTGATTACTGGTTGAAAGGTGGCGTGAGCTTGAACCCAGTGGCGCAACGCGATTTGAAAGATTGGACGGCTATTGAGGACCGTACCATCAACAACCTGACGTTGGATTATAAGTTGAGCGACGCGTGGACTTTACGTGGTCAGGGGGCCTTTGATTACATGTATTTTGAGGATCACATTTGGGAAAAACCAGGATATGACCCAACATACAAAGATTCAGAAGGCAACTTGCTGGGCCGTGCGAACATGTACACGTACAATGTGTCTAACGCTTCTGGTAATGCTACGGCCAATTATATTAAGGACCTCGGCGAGGATCACCACTTCAACTGGTTGATCGGTTCAGAGTACCAGTACAACCGCATCATTCGTTGGGACGGCTATTACGACAGTGAAGCTACGGGCCAAATCCGTGAGACTGGCCAGTGGGTGAACGACCCGCGCAGCTACATGGAGGAATATGCTTTTGCTTCAGCCTTTACTCGTTTGAACTACAACTACCAAGGCAAGTACTATGCAGAAGCGCTGATCCGTCGTGACGGTTCTTCAAAGTTTGGACCGAACAACAAGTACGGTAACTTCCCTGCGGCTTCTGTAGGTTGGATCATCTCTGAAGAAGATTTCATGGCGAATTTGCCACATGTGAACTACTTGAAGTTGAAGACCTCGGTAGGTAAGAATGGTAACTCCGCCATTCCATCGTACCAGTGGTTCGGATACTACAATGTGGCAAACAACGGATATGCGGGACAAACGTACCGTTACCCTGTCATTCGTGAAAACGCTAACCTTCGCTGGGAAACCTCTACTACCTATGATGTAGGATTGGAATACGGTTTCTTCCAAGACCGTATCTCAGGGGAATTGGCTTGGTATCGTAAGGAAACCAACGACATGTTGTTGAACGTAACGCTTCAGGGTTCTACTGGATTTGGTTCTTGGTGGGATAACGTAGGTAGCGTATACAACACAGGTGTGGAGTTCGCAATCAAGTCTAGAAACATTGTCACGGATAACTTTACTTGGACCACGGACTTCAACGTGGCGCGCAACTACAACGAGATCACTTCGATCGGTAACTACTCGCCGGATGCGGTAAGTGGAGGAACGAACGATACGCGTGTAGTAGTGGGGATGCCTATTGGTACGAACTACCTCGTGCGCTTCAGTCATGTAGATCCAACCAATGGTTTGCCGGTATACTTGACTAAGGATGGTGAAGAAACCTACACTTGGGATCTTCAAGATCGTGTGGCAGTCGGGAATGTGATGCCGGATGCCATTGGTGGTTTAACCAATACGTTCAACTACAAAAACCTTGAGTTTAGCTTCTTGTGGGTATTTACCATCGGTGGAGATATCTACGACAGCTCTTCGAAGCGTCAGATGGGTGTGGTGACGGATTGGAACATGCGTACAGATTTGTTCGACCGTTGGCAGCAGCCCGGCGATCAAGCGACCTACCCTCGTTTGAGCCGCGATTACCGTACATACGGTGCGAATACGGAATGGATCAACACCAACCTTTGGTTGCACGACGGAACATACGCTCGTTTGCGCAACGTGAAGTTGACCTATAGAGTGCCAAAAGAGAAGCTGAAGTCTGTGAAGGGCATGAGCATCAACGTGACCGGTACGAACTTGATTACCTTGACAGAGTTCATCGGATTGGATCCTGAAATCGCTCGTGATTTCGAGAATGCCACCGACCGTAACATGTCTCCGAACATCACCTACTTGACTCCTCCACAGGAGAAGACGTTCAACGTAGGCGTTAATATTAACTTTTAATCTCCCGCATCATGAAAAAGATAGCAGCATTTTTAGCCATAGCAGCACTTGCGATCGGGACTTCTTCTTGTGAGAAGATCTTGGATTTCCAAGCAAATACAGATAGCCAAATCCCTGCAGATTCAGCTATTCTCACGATCAGCGACGCGCAAGAATTGTTGGTCAGTGTGTACGATGTCGCCGCCAATACTTACGGTGGATGGATGCAAAACATCCCAGAGGTGATGGCGGATAACGTAGCAGATCCGCTCGGATTGAACGGAGAGTACGCACAGATTTGGCGTTGGACTTCGTCGTTCTTTAACGGATCATTTGGCGGTCAATACCGCGATGCCTATATCGCGATTTACCGCGCCAATACTTTGTTGGAAGAGGTAGCGGATTTGGAAGGTGCAACACCAGATGCGGTACAACGCATTTCAGCAGAAGCCAAATTCATCCGTGCCATTTCACACTTCCATGTGGTCCGTATTTGGGCCATGCCTTATGGATACACTTCAGATAATAGCCACTTGGGTATTCCTCTGAAGATTAGCGCGGATCAAACGCCTCAGATGCGTGCGACTGTAGCGGATGTATATGCCTCCATCATTCAAGACCTCTTGGATGCGGAAGCAGACCTCCCTGCAGAAAACGGCATCTTCGCCAACCAGATGGCCGCGAAGGCGATGTTGGCTAAGGTGTACCTAGAAATGGGTGAATTTGTCGATGCCAAGGCCAAAGCTGGTGAGGTGATCAATTCTGGCAACTACATGCTAGAACAAGATTTGACCAAGCGTTTCAGCGACCACCAAAACGACAATTTGCCGGCAGAATTCATCTTCACTTTGGTGAGCACGAACGAAAGCACGGCGACGGATACGATTGTAGATGAGCGCGGAACTGGCTATGTATGGCACTACCGCTCGGACGATCCAAACGCTAACCCGGCATTGAAATCAAGCCAGGACATGTACGTGGCAGCGACCAGCGATACCAGCGATCTCCGCGGTCAGTTGTGGTACGAGGCGCGCAATGTGGGTTCTCCAGATGAGTTTTACGTGGTGAGCAAGTTCAACTCGAGCTTCCTCGACGCGCCACTGCTGCACTTGACTGAGATGTATCTGATCTACGCAGAGTGTAATGTTCGTTTGAACGGCGACTCTGACGACAGCGGTTTGGCCTTGATCAATGCCTTGCGTCAACGCGCAGGCTTAACAGATTTGAGCAGCCTTACGTTGAACGATGTGATGCGCGAGCGTCGCTTGGAGATGGCTTTTGAGGGGGACCGATTATTCCAGCTCAAGCGCCAAGGTGTTCAAGGAGAAATTCAAAAAATCCGTGGGGTGGATTGGGATTGTCCAGGAATGATCCTCCAATTCCCGAACTTTGAGGGAACCGCCCAAGGGTTTGTGTATAACGAAGAAGGAGGCTGCAACTAAGCAGTAAAGCCATATGAAAACAAGAATTCTAACCCTTTTAACAGCGTCGCTACTTGCCTTTATGGCTTGTAAGCCTGAGGTGGGGCCAATTGGACCCGCATACGAAGCCGGCGCAGGAATCATAGGAACCTGGGAACTTTCAGGAGCCGATCAAACGGATTTGAGCTTGCCCGTTCCGGAAACCCGCGACATCTCGGATTTCTATACGAACAGCTCGGACAAATGGGTTGTCCAGTTCAATGAAGATAGCACCTACTCCGTGAACTCGGCAGGGCCGGGCTTCAATGTATTTGGCACCTCAGGTACATGGCGCTACAACTCGCCACAGTACCCGTCAGAACTACATTTGACACAGGATACGGTGACCACCGTGCTTCCACTAGGCAACATGCCGCGTACCATAGATCCAAACGTTGTATTCGTGTACGATCGCGTTCGTTGTGATAAGCCTAGCGTTTCGTAC
Organism: Schleiferiaceae bacterium; assembly: GCA_030829675.1. GTDB lineage: Bacteria > Bacteroidota > Bacteroidia > Flavobacteriales > Schleiferiaceae > UBA10364. The sequence goes on along the minus strand of JAURAE010000030.1, from coordinate 3,710 downwards.
AAATTGACATTCACTCGTAAATAAGCCCACAATGAAAAAGAGTATCACCCTATTTGCATTGACCTTGGGCGTCGTGGCGAACGCTCAGATTTCCACTGTGCCTGATGAAAACATCGACCCAGCGGATTCTTTGGAAATCATTTTCGATCCGGCAGGTTTGGACCTATCGGACGAGCCACAAGATTTGTTGAAGCAGGCTATTGATGCCGGTGAAGATGTGTACTTGTGGACTTGGAAACCGGCTTCTCACCCCGACGGTCACCCACTCGTGAACGGCACGGGTTCTGCCCCTTGGAAAAACTCCAACGAAGCATTGAAATTCACACCAAATGCCAACGGTACCTTCTCTTTCAAGATGGTCCCAACCCTTTGGTATGAAGTAGATGCTGCGACCGTATACAGCGAGGACATCCACTTCTTGGTAAAGGCTAAAGACGGCGGAGGTTACGGCGATCCTGATGTAAAAACTCCGGATCAAGTGATCAACATCGATCCACCAGCCACCGAGCGCAATCCATTCTACCACTTCCCGAACAAGGTGATGGCAGATGATATTGTGACCTTGCGTTACGAGAATTGGAGAGAGGACAAAGCCAGCATGCAAAACCTCGCAGAGGACGATTGTTATATCTATGCCAAGGTGATTTTCACCGACGGTACCTTCAGCCAGATTGAGAACACCTTCAACGTGGGCACCAACCCAAAATTGAAGATGAACTACATCGGCGACGGCAACTTTGAGATGCTGATCGTTCCTTCTGAATTCTTTACAGTACCCGCTAACAAGACTATAGATTACCTTGAATTCATTGCCATGAAGAAGGTGTTTGCCACCGGCGCGGATCGCGTGACCGAGGCGGTAAATGTCCTTATCGAATGCCAATAATTCTGGGAACGTCGTAACTTATGAACCCGGCCTTGTACCGGGTTTTTTGAACACACTCGAAAACTAAAAGACATGCAACAAAAACCTAGACTCAGTTTTTGGCAAATCTGGAACATGAGCTTTGGCTTCTTAGGGATCCAATTCGGTTATGCCCTCCAAAGCGGTTTCATGACCCGCGTATTTGAAACTCTAGGAGCTGACGAACACCGCCTCCCCTTGCTTTGGTTGGCCGCGCCTTTGACAGGACTTATCGTACAGCCTATTATTGGACAGATGAGCGACAACACTTGGCACCCGCGTTGGGGCCGTCGCCGCCCGTTCTTTTTGATCGGTGCCATCCTGGCGTCCATCACCCTGTTCTTTATTCCTCACAGCAGCGTCCTATGGATGGCCGCCGGTGGACTTTGGATTCTAGACGCTTCGATGAATATTTCCATGGAGCCGTTCCGCGCCTTGGTAGCGGATAAACTCCCGGACAGCCAGCGCTCTTTTGGTTTCGTGGTACAAACTCTCATCATTGGGATTAGTACTTGGGTCGCGTCTAACCTTCCCCTGTTCGTTTCAAAACTTGGGGTAAGCAATGAAGCAGATCCAGGTGTAGTTCCGATGTCGGTACAAGTGGCTTTTGCTGTCGGTGCTATGGTGTTCATCTTGTCTATTTTGTACACGGTCTTCACCACAGATGAGTATCCGCCGGAAGATCTTGAAGCCTTCCGCGCGGAACGCGAGGAGAACGCGGGAATGGCAAACACGCTCAAAGAAGTGGTAAAGAACATCTCTGAAATGCCGCTGACAATGCGCAAATTAGGGGTGGTCCAATTCTTTTCTTGGTTCGCCTTCTTCACCATGTGGTCGATGGCCAACCCCGGCCTCACTGACCACGTTTTTAATGCCCCAAAACCCGAAGCCATCGAATATGCCACGAGCACGCCCGAGGCCGTTGAAGCCTACAAAGTGGCAGATAAGGCCTTCAACGATGCTTCCAACCAAGTGGGCTCTTATATGGGCTACTACGGGTTGAGCTCTATGGCCTTTGCCTTGCTGCTCACCTTGTGGACCTCACGTCGTCGCATCAACCGCAAGTATGTACACATGGCCTCGCTTTTCGCCGGTGCCTATGGATTCTTCAATATGTATTTCGCCAACGAACCGTCCGACCTCGGCCTGAGTTTCGTGCTCATCGGCTTCAGCTGGGGATCCATCCTCTCTATGCCGTACGCCATGTTGAGCTCGGCCATCGATCCGAATCGCATGGGCGTGTACATGGGAATCTTCAATATGTTTATTGTACTTCCACAAATCGTGGCAGCCTTCGCCATCACACCGTTGTACAAGAACATCTTCGGTGATGCTCCTATTAACGCAATGCTTTTGGCGGGTTCCGCACTCGTGCTGGCCGCTCTCGCCAACCTGCTCATCACCAGCAGAAAGGTCATGACCTACGTACCGGAAGGCGAAGCATAACCTCAATAAAAAAGGCGCCCGCAGGGCGCCTTTTTTGTCTTTAAGAAGTTCGTTTTTTCCGGAATTCCCGTGGCGAACATCCCTTGATTTTCAGGAAGGCTCGGTTGAAGGAAGAGCTGGAGTTGAACCCGCTTTCTGCGGCCACTTCCGTCATGGCTTTGTTGGTGTTGATCAACAAGTTTGAGGCGACGGTGGTGCGCAATTGCATGAGGTAGTCCACAAAGGTCAGACCCGAGGTCTGACGAAACCAGCGGCTGAAGCTCTGCTCTGTCATGCTGGCCACATCGGCGATTTCACTAAGGGTGATGGTGCCTTGGTAGTGGTCCTGAATGTATTTCGAAACGCGCTCCATGCGTTGGCTGATCTTTTGGCTCATGACATTCGAATAGGCGCTATTGGTCGAGACGGTATTGAATTCCGGTCGCTCGGCAATCATGGCCATGAGGTTGAAGAAGGCACCGATGCTTCGGAGCGGGTCATTGCCGACGATGGTTTCGAAGGCATGGTGTTCTTTGTCGTTGAGTATGCCCAGATCAATGCCAAAGCTCATGGCGTTGAATAGGCGTCGCAGGGCGGAACTTTCTTTGAAGGAATTGAGCCACTCTTGAGTGAATTGGAGCCCCCAACATTCCTTTTCCATAACCACATCTTCCTCGTCCGTGCTGACGAAGTTGTGGGGAAGGTAAGGGCCCAGTAGGAAGGCCATTCCAGGGCGGAACTCAACAGTTTTGTTACCGATGAAGGCGATGCCTTCGCCTTTGACGATGTAGGTGATTTCAATTTCAGGGTGGTAGTGCCAATAGTCGTCGAAAATGCTCTGCTTGAGGACATAGCTGTTATAACTGCGGTCCTGTTCGGCAATGCGGATATTTTCAATGGTGGCTTTCACGCTACAAAAGTTCTATCATTTGGGCCTCCCAGGGCTCATATTCGTTCTCCTCCTGCTCAAACTCGTTGGTGAATGTTCGCCGCTCGTCTGATGCATTGATGACTAACCGCCAGGTTCCTTGTTCCGAGGTGATCCAGAGCACGTACCAACCGTCTTTGGGGACGGCTTGCATGATGCTGGTTTTGCCGCGTAGTTTTCGGGAAGCGCCCAATTCTTGACACAAATCTAATAAATCTCCGCCTATTTTATCAAAATTAGGGAACTCGCCTTCAAATCCAGGCATGTCCTCTCGAATGGCGCCATGGTCCTCGTGCCCACTAAGGCCCAATTCCGTTCCGTAGTACAAGACCGGTATTCCTCTCATGGCGTACAACAGGGTCAGTGCGCTTTTGAGTTTGGTGGTGTCTTGGCCAAATTGGCCCAAAAACCTCCCATCATCATGGTTGTCCAAAAAGATGATCAGGTCGTCCG
>JAURAE010000002.1 GCA_030829675.1 Schleiferiaceae bacterium | reverse complement strand
GAGCCTGAAATTGTCGAGCCTGTGATGGAAGTAGTCCCTGCCGAGGAAGAGATACCCGCTGAACCTATAGCAGAAGAAGAACCTGCTTTGGCCGCGTCTGTGGCGGACGAGACTCCTGCACAACAGGATATATTTGCTCCAACCCCAGCCGCGGAAAAGAAAAGTTTGAACGACAGATTAGCCGGTAATGTGCTAAAATTCGGACTGAACGACCGCATCGGTTTCGTCAAAGACCTCTTTGACGGTTCCCAAGAAGATTTCAATCGCGTCGTGAGCCAGTTGAATACCTTGGGCAACTTAAACGAGGCCATGGAATTCATCCATACACACATTTCTGGAGAATACGGCTGGGATCAAAAAGAAGAAACGGCTGCACGCTTCATCGCTGCTGTCGAACAAAAGTTTAGTTAATGTCCGGAATCCTTTACGTCGTGCCTACCCCCGTGGGCAATTTGGATGATATGACGTTTCGCGCCATCAATGTGTTGCGCGAGGCGGATTTGATTTTAGCCGAGGACACACGTACGACCGGGAAACTCACCGCACATTTTGATATCGCCACGCCAAAACAGGCCTTTCACATGCACAACGAACACAAGGTGGTCGAACGCTATGTCAAAGGACTGCAACAGGGACAAACCATTGCTTTAGTCAGCGATGCAGGTACACCCGGCATCAGCGACCCTGGATTTTTATTGATTCGAGCCGCCGTTAAAGCTGGCGTAGAAGTCATCACACTACCTGGGGCCACCGCCTTTGTACCCGCCTTAGTCAATAGTGGTTTGCCTTGCGATACCTTTTATTTTGAAGGCTTCCTGCCGCCCAAAAAAGGGCGTCAAACAAAGCTTGAATCTATTGCTGCCAGCGCTAAAACTGTAGTGCTTTATGAAAGTCCTCATAAAATCGAGAAAACCTTGGCACAAATTGTCGAGTTTTGTGGTTCAGAACGCCCCGTGACCATCAGCCGCGAGATCTCCAAAAAGTTTGAAGAAACCTTGCGCGGTTCGGCATCAGAATTGCTGTCTATTGTGCAAGAACGCGGCGGATTAAAAGGAGAACTGGTCGTTTGCATCGGAGCCTAATATGGTAGCATCGAAAATTCAACATATTGATCAATGGTTCGACGGACCTACAGAATCGCCCCTGCTCATTGCGGGTCCATGTTCTGTGGAAAGTCCCGAACAAATTTTAGCCACTGCACAAGCGCTCAAGGCACATACACCCATTAGTTTGTTGCGCGGCGGTGTCTGGAAACCCAGAACCAAACCTGGAAGCTTCGAAGGTGTGGGACTGGAGTCAATGCAATGGTTGATTGATGCTGGCCGTGCCATAGGCACACCCACGACCACCGAGGTCGCCAACACCGAGCATGTCGAGGCGGCACTTAAGGCCGGTATAGATGTTTTGTGGATCGGTGCGCGCACCACGGTAAATCCTTTTTACGTGCAAGAAATTGCTGAAGCATTGAAAGGGGTCAAAATCCCTGTATTAGTCAAGAATCCTATTCATGCAGAAATAGGCCTTTGGGCAGGTGCCATTGAGCGATTCCAAAATGTAGGTATTGAACGTGTTGCCGCAGTACACCGAGGGTTTTTCTCCTCGGCAAAAGGAGTGTACCGCAATGAACCGCACTGGCATCATAGCTTTGGATTGCGTGCGTTAATGCCGGACGTGAAGATCATTGTGGATCCGAGCCACATCGCCGGAAAGCGACTACTCGTGCCGGAAGTATGTCAGGTCGCCATGGATTTAGGCATGGACGGATTGATGGTAGAAAGTCACATCACTCCAGAGATAGCGCTCAGTGATGCTGCACAACAAATGAATCCGGAGAAATTAGGCGAGGTCATCAAGAACCTAGTCATCCACCCTAAGAAATTGGATCAAGGAGCGAGTGAAGCTCTGAAATCATTGCGAGATTCACTGGATGAATTAGACGATAATTTGGTAGATATAATGCGTCAGCGCTTCGCGTTGGCTAAAGAAATTGCCATCATCAAAGAACAAGAAGGGACCAGTATTTTCCAGATGGACCGCTGGTTGAAACTCGTCAAAGAACGCACTGAAAAAGGGGATGGTGAAGGTTTAACGCCGGAGTTCATGCATGACCTCTTCGCGACCATCCACAAATACAGCGTCGAATACCAAACGCGACTGACTAAAAAAGAGTCGTAATGCGCTGGACGGCTCGACCCATATCGGATCCGGGTGCCGTGTCTCAGCTCACCGCAGAAGTCACCAAAGACCCCTTACTCGCTGCCCTTTTGGTCCAGCGAGGCATCACGACCTTTGAGGATGCCAAAGCCTTTTTCCGACCAGATCTAAACCTCTTGCACCACCCCTATCGAATGAAGGATATGGAGCGTGCTGTGGAGCGCATCGAGAAGGCCAGAATTCAGCAGGAACATGTGATGATTTTCGGCGATTACGATGTCGACGGAACCACGTCAGTGGCGCTGATGGCGGAATTTCTCGAAGGCAAGTTTCCCATCGAGGCTTATATCCCGGATCGCTATAAGGAAGGCTACGGATTGTCTTTTGACGGGATTAATCTTGCGGCGGAATTGGGCATTACCCTCATCATTGCGTTGGATTGCGGAATTAAGGCCTTTGACCAAATCGCCCATGCGCGGTCGCTCGGCATAGATGTGATTGTTTGTGACCACCACCGTCCGGAAGAAACCTTACCCAAGGCACATGCCATTCTAGACCCCAAGCGCCCAGATTGCCCTTATCCGTACAAAGAACTTTCAGGGTGTGGCGTTGGCTTCAAACTTTGCCAAGCACTATGCGAACATTGGGGCTTGCCGGAAGAGGTGCACCTGCACCCCCTCCTCGACCTATGTGCCGTGAGCATTGCAGCGGATATCGTGCATGTAACCGGCGAGAATAGATTGCTCGCACACTATGGATTGCAGCGCATACGCAATGGACAGGCGCGTGCCGGGTTTATGAGCTTACTCGAGGCGAGCGCCAAATCCCCCCATTCCCTTACCCTCAGAGATATTTCTTTTAGCATTGCCCCGCGTATCAACGCCGCCGGGCGCATGGAGAGTGGGTTGCGCGCGGTCGAACTTTTGCGTAGCACCGACCGCGCGGAACAGGACGAACTCGCGGAGCGCATCAATGCCTTCAACCAGGACCGTCGTGAAACTCAAGCTGAAATTTTCGAGGAGGCCAAAGAGGAATTGGACCCGGAGAACTATCCGAATTCCAATGTGCTCTACAGACCGCATTGGCACAAGGGTGTGGTGGGCATCGTAGCGTCGAAAATCGTGGAAACGCACTACCGCCCGACCATCATTTTGACCAAAAGCGGTGATCACCTAGGCGGTTCTGCGCGCAGCGTCATTGGCTTTGATGTGTATAATGCCATTGAGGCATGTGAAGCGCATATTTTGCAGTTTGGAGGCCACAAATATGCCGCCGGTTTGACGCTAGATGAAGCGCAGTTGCCACATTTCAAAAAGGCGTTCGAGACCTATTGTGCGGCGAATTTGACGGCTGAGATGAAATCGCCAGAATTAGAATACGATGCGGTGGCTAGTTTGGACCAATTCACCGAGCGTTTCTACGCCGTCCTATCACAAATGGAGCCGCATGGAGAAGCAAATCAGGCCCCAAGGTTCCTCATTCAGAATTTGGTAGATTCCGGCGGAACTAAGGCCGTTGGAGCGGATGAAAGCCACCTCCGAGTGGTGTTGCAACATCCGGGCAGTGCCACGACCATGTCGGGTATTGCCTTTGGTCAAGGGTCTTGGGCAGCACATCTCGAAGCAGGCGGGGCCATTGATATCATTGCCTCGCTCGAAATCAATGAATTCCGCGGACAGCGCAACCTCCAATTAATGGTGGAAGATATCCGCTCAGCACAAGGGAAATCATGAGTTGGGGCGGTGCGGTAGCTGCCATGGTCAGCTCCATAAAGAACAACGCCCTGGCCAAGCGCACTAAGATTTTTGACAAAGAGCACAAGGGTGGATATGGGAGCGCGCCGACCCATGATAAGAAGGTGAGCAAAGAAGAATTGGACGCCATAAAATCTGAAATCAAAAGCCGAGCCTCTCAGCGCAAACGTCGCCAATTCATCGCACTCTTCCTCAGCTTGATCATCACCCTTATCGTAATATTGATTCTGGCCAACTCGGCCTTAGGCTTTCTTTCGAAGTATTGAGAAATTCCCTATATTCTTTGGAACTAACACACTATTTATGCGCTGGCTGATCACATTCTTGTTCTGCTCAAGTACCGTTTTAGCTCAATCTGATTTGGGCAATTGGATGATGTACTTCGGAACCAATAAAATCGACAATCATTGGAGCATCCACACCGAGGCACAACACCGGAATTATACTGTGCAACCTCAACTTGAACAACTCCTACTCCGTACAGGGGTAAATTATAAGTTCGACAATGGACTCATGCTCACGGGCGGTTATGCGAACATTACCAACCATGAATTTCAGAGTTCACGCATAGGTCCAGAAGTAGAAGAACATCGGATTTGGCAACAACTCATTACCGCAAACTATTTCGGAAAAGCCAAGCTCGAGCATCGTTTTCGATACGAGCAACGATGGATTGAAAGCGAATTCAAAACACGGTACCGCTACCGCGGCATGTTGTTTTACCCGCTTAACACAGCATCCATCGAGGTTGGCACTTACTATTTGGGCATCTATGATGAGATTTTCCTGCAACCAGGAGCAACCACCTTTGACCGCAATCGCCTATACGGGGGAGTGGGCTATAAGTACGCGTCGAACATTCAATTTCAATTGGGCTACCTACTGCAAACCGTTGGATCTACCACCAAACAGTACCTGCAGTTCGGGTTGATATTTGATACTTGATCCGTGGAGCGAAATTTCTATCGCGAACCCCTATTTTTGTGGTAGACATTCGCGCTATGGACCCTTGCTTCACCACTGACTTTTTACCCCACCTACCCGACGGTGAAGCGCTGCAGCCGCCTCATGCTTTTACCTATCCGTTTTTTTACACCCCACACCCGCTGGTCGTGGCCGCGGCCGAGCATCTGCAACAGAGACTGCAAAATGATGCCACCCTTTGCGAAGAACTCTTGGGAGGCGATGCAGTAGCAGGAAAAATGCTCGGCGTATTGGTCGTTAGAAATTCCGAAGGAGAATTAGGCTATCTATCGGCATATTCTGGGAAGTTGAATGGGCCGCGTCCGGAGTGGATGGTGCCCGCCGTGGCTGATATTCACGCGGCCCACACCGAATACAAGCTTGGGGAAGCGCAGCTAAATGACATGACCGAAGCCATTGAGGCCTTGAAACGCAATCCAGAATTTGTGCGTTTGAAAGCCCTCTTGAAAGACGAAGAAATTCGTGTGGAGGAAGTGTTGAGCGATGGTAGGGGCCAATTAAAACAAGAAAAACTCGACCGCAAGCAACGCCGCGAGGCGGCCAAAGCCAGCCTTGATGCCGAAGCCTTTGAAGCCTTCAATGCGGAGTTGACCTCGGAAAGTATTACCACGCAGTTGCAGTTCAAAAAGTTCGCCTTTCATCAAAAGGAAGAGTTGGAGAAATTGCGTGAAGAAGTGGAGGGTTGGCAAATGAAATTGGACCAATTAAAAAAGGACCGTCGCGCCAAAAGCAATGCACTCCAAGCGTGGATTTTTTCGCAGTACCAATTCCTCAATGCGCGCGGTGAGCGCAAAGATATCAAGGACCTCTTCCCGGATTTCGAGACGCAGCAACCGCCCTCTGGAGCTGGTGAATGCAGTGCTCCGAAGCTACTCCAATATGCCTATTTAAAGGGGTATGAGCCTTTGTGTATGGGGGAGTTTTGGTGGGGGAAGGAGCCGAAAAATGAGGTGCGCAAACAGGGCCTCTTCTACCCTTCGTGCAACAGTCGCTGCCGGCCAATACTTGGACACATGCTCGAGGGTGTGGCCGTCGAACCCAATCCCCTCCTGTCTTGGAGTGATGGGGCGGAATTGCCCATCATTTATGACGACAAGGATTTAGTGGTGGTGAATAAGCCCGAGGTCATGTTGTCCGTGCCCGGTAAGGATATTGAAGATTCCGCGTTGACCCGAATCAAGGCCCTCCATCCTGAGGCTACAGGGAGCGTGCTCCTGCACAGATTAGATATGTCTACCTCGGGTATTTTGGTCTTCGCCAAAAATCCACAAGCCCACAAATTCGTTCAAAAGCAGTTCATCAAACGCACACTGAAAAAGCAGTACATCGCCGTGCTGGACGGAATCGTTGAGGGCGATGAGGGTACCATCGAACTCCCCTTGCGCCCCGATTATTATGATCTTCCGCGCCAAATGGTGTGTCACGAGCACGGCAAGCCCGCCACTACCCATTGGAAAGTACTCGAGCGCAACAATGGCAAGACACGATTAGCTCTTTTCCCCGTGACTGGGCGAACGCACCAGTTGCGCGTACATTGTGCCCATCCGGACGGGCTCCACACCCCAATTTTTGGAGACGAGCTCTATGGGGTGCCGGCCAATAGATTGCATCTTCACGCTGCATCCATTAGTTTTATACATCCGACCACCAAAGAAGAAATTTCATTCGAGGTGGCCCCAAATTTCTAACGCATGCCCAAGGAAATCGAACGTAAGTTTTTAATCGCCAACAATGGTTGGAAAGCCGGCGTGCAACGTTCGAGTTTTTTCGCGCAAGGCTACCTCAGCTATGATCCCGAGCGCACCGTCCGAGTACGCGAGACCGACACCCATGGGTTTTTGACCATTAAAGGATTGACCGTTGGCCTCAGCCGCGATGAGTTTGAATATGAAATTCCCAAAGACGAGGCGGCCGCATTGCTGAAAATGTGTGAGCATCCCCCCATTCAAAAGCGACGCTATTTCGTGGCACACGAGGGGCACCTTTGGGAAGTAGATATTTTCGAAGGGGCCAATGAGGGCCTTGAAGTGGCCGAAATTGAGCTCAGCCGTGAGGATGAGGAATTCGTTCGACCGGAGTGGTTGGGTGAGGAAGTCAGTGGGGACCGTAGGTACTCGAATTCTTCACTGAGTTTGGTGCCCTATAAAAATTGGTAACCCATGATGATCAAAGACCCCAACGACTATTTTATCGACGGCTGCGGACGTTGTTCCCTCCACGGCACGGACCAGTGCAAGGTGCGCACTTGGGCTGATCCATTGGTGCTCTTGCGCGAGCTTAAGCTCCAAAGCGGATTAGAGCAAGAAGCAAAATGGGGCCAACCGACCTACACCCTCAAAGGCAAGAATGTGGCGATGATCTATTCCTTCAAGGACAGCTGCGGCATTAGCTTTTTCAAAGGGGTGCTCCTTCAGGATGATGCAAAAATTTTAGTTCCAGCAGGGGCCAATTCCAATGTCGCACGCCTACTCAAAATTACCTCTGCCGCCCAAGTAGCAGAATTGGAACCGCACATCCACGCCTACATCGCCGAAGCCATCGAGCTTGAGAAAAGCGACGCCAAAGTTCCTAAGCCCACTGAGCGCGAACCTATGCCGGAAACCTTGGCACATTGGCTGGAAAACGACCCACAACTCCAAACAGCTTGGGACCTACTGACCCCGGGACGTCAAAGAAGTTATATCCTCCACGTGGGGAGCACCAAACAAGAACAAACCCAGCTCAACCGCATTGAAAAATGCATCCCAAAGATTTACGCGGGGAAGGGTTTTAATGAATACTAGTCCTACTTTTGCCGCATGGGAAAAGATAAACTCCGAAAATTTCGTGAAATCGAGCAGATGTCCTGCGTCGTTGAGCCCAGTCCCGAAGAGGCACGCTTGGGTTTAGAGCTCAAAGGAAATTGGGCAAAGGACCAATTCTCCAATGACCAAGGCCTCGTGCTTGAACTTGGTTGTGGGAAGGGGGAATACACCGTTGAATTGGCCCGAAGAAATCCTCATCAAAACCACGTCGGTGTCGATATCAAAGGCAATCGCCTGTGGCGCGGCGCCAAAACTGCGACTGAGGAAGGTTTGACTAATGTGGCGTTCCTACGCACTCGAATCGACTGGATCGACCAGTGTTTCGGACCCGATGAAGTAGACGAAATTTGGATCACCTTCCCAGATCCTCAAATCAAATACAAGCGCGCGAAACACCGCTTGACCCACCCTGAGTTCCTCTTACGCTACCGCAAATTCCTCAAGCCCGGCGGAACCATCAACCTCAAATGTGATAGCGAATACCTGCACGGCTACACCCACGGCATCGTTCAAATGCTCGGTCTAGAAGTAGAGGAGGCCTACCATAACATCCACGAACAAATCTTCCCCAACGAGGGCATCCTTTTCGATGTAGTTACGCACTACGAAAGCATGTGGCTCGCCCAAGGCAAGGCCACCACCTACTTGCGCTTTAAGCTCGACGGCATAGAAGACGCCATGGCGTATTGGGATAATTTCAAGAAATAGATGGCCAGCGAGTTCTTTGACCGAGTATACCGCGTCGTCCGCCTCATACCCGAGGGGCGCGTGAGCACCTACGGTCACATTGCTCGCTTCTTAGGCACCGGTCGATCGGCACGCGTGGTGGGTTATGCCATGAATGCTTCGCACAACGACCCCAGCGTTCCGGCACACCGCGTGGTCAACCGCAAAGGTCTGCTCACCGGCAAACACTTTTTCGGCGGCAGCACCGTCATGGAAGATTTACTCGCCAGCGAAGGCATTACCGTCGTAAATGATGAGATTCAAAACTTCGGGGAATTGGTCTGGGATCCCATGGAACACCTGGATCAGGAAGAGTTTTTAGAGTCTATTTAGATTTTCTTGCACCAAGGCCAAATACTCACTCATGTGAATGCCGTCCATCAATGCATGATCCACCTCTAACTGGAAGGGAATTATGTATCGACCGGCTTGGGAGGTAATCTTACCCAACACAATTTTTGGGACACTGTGATTCCCGCCTTTTCTGGGGTGCTTAAAGCCGGTAAATGAAAGCCAAGGCAAGGTCGTGCCATAGATTAGGTTGGTGCGGTCGGGCCTATCTTCAAAGGGAATGCCTTCAGCCGCTTGGACTGTGATTTGTTGGGCGCGGAAAATGAAATCGGCCACAGATTCCCCTTCAACCCAAGGATAATACGCAAAGACAAAGGCCTTTGTCCCTCGCTGCATCACCGAACAACCAATATCAATGGAATCGTGCAATGCCACACCATCGGCAGTCCTGCGCAATCGCATCGGCTCATAGGCGTTCGCAGCCTGAACCACCGCATATAACAACGCATGGTGCGTGCTGTAGGAATGCATCTTGCACTGCTGCACAAAGGCGGTACAATCCAGGTTCACCTGAATCCCCACATAGGGATCTTCAAAGGTTTTGAAGAATTCATAGGCGGATTTCCGGTCCCAATTTTCGATGTCCCAAGACTTTTGCATTCCACTAAGATAGTGTTGTATTTTGAAGCCCTATGAATCACGAATCACTCCGAGACTTTGCACTTGGACTCCCCCATGCTACGGAGCACCTGCCCTTTGACGAATACACGCTCGTATTCAAGGTTCACGGTAAGATGTTTGCGAGTCTGAGCCTTGACGAGCAGCCGGCACGAATGAATCTAAAAAACACTCCGGAGCGCAATATAGAACTTCGAGAAGAGCATCATTGGATCATCCCAGGTTACCACATGAACAAGCAGCACTGGAACACGGTTATTGCAGAAGAATATGCTTCTGGAACCTTAATTCAAGAGCTGATTCAGACCAGCTACAATCTCGTTTGGCAAAAGCTGCCTAAGAAGGTGCGAGAAGGCGGGTTATAGCTTATTTTTGCCCCTTATGAAACACATCCGCAACTTTTGCATCATCGCACACATTGACCACGGTAAGTCCACATTGGCGGACAGATTGTTGGACGCTACTCAAAGTGTGACCGACCGTGAGAAACAAGACCAGCTCCTCGACAACATGGACCTCGAGCGCGAGCGTGGTATTACGATTAAATCTCACGCCATACAGATGTACTATCAAAAGGACGGCGTGAAGCACACGCTAAACCTCATTGATACGCCAGGACACGTTGATTTCTCTTACGAGGTTTCTCGTTCTATCGCGGCATGTGAAGGAGCACTTCTCATTGTAGATGCAGCTCAGGGCATTCAAGCCCAGACCATCTCCAACCTGTACCTAGCGTTGGAGCACGATTTAGAGATCATCCCTATCCTCAATAAGATCGACCTCCCTTCAGCCAATCCAGAAGAAGTAGGTGACCAAATCATCGACCTGATCGGCTGTAGTCGCGAGGACATTCTCCATGCTTCGGCAAAAACTGGACAAGGAGTCCCTGCAATTTTGGATGCCATCATCGAGCGTGTCCCAGCGCCAGTAGGAGATCCTGATGCGCCTTTACAAGCGTTGATTTTCGACAGCCACTACAATCCATTCCGCGGTATCGAAGCCATGTTTAAAGTGGTCAACGGCAGCATCAAGAGCGGTGAGAAGGTGAAGTTCATGGCTACAGGCAAGCAGTACGAAGCCGACGAGATCGGAATCAACTTGATCAAACAATCACCAGCTAAAGAAATTAAAACCGGAGACGTAGGTTATATCATTTCAGGAATAAAGGAAGCTAAAGAGGTGAAAGTTGGCGACACCATCACTTCAGTTGTAAATCCCGCTTCTGAGGCTATTGCCGGATTCGAAGAGGTGAAGCCTATGGTATTCGCGGGGATATATCCTGTAGATACGGAAGAGTTCGAGGAACTACGTGGCTCCCTAGAAAAATTGCAGCTCAACGATGCTTCACTAACTTTTGAAGCAGAGACTTCCGCAGCACTTGGTTTTGGATTCCGTTGTGGATTCTTGGGCATGCTTCATATGGAGATCATCCAAGAGCGCCTCGAGCGCGAATTCAACATGACGGTCATTACTACGGTTCCGAACGTAAGCTATAAGGCCTACATGAAAAAGAATCCAGATCAAGCGATTTGGGTACAAAACCCGACCGACTTCCCAGATCCAACAAAGATGGATTACATGGAGGAGCCGTTCATCAAAGCGCAAATCATTACCAGTGCGGATTTCGTTGGCGCAGTCATGAACCTATGTATTGGTAAACGTGGCCAATTAACCAATCAAACCTACCTCACCCACGACCGTGTGGAATTGAGTTTTGATATGCCGCTCGCTGAAATCGTCTTTGATTTCTACGACCGACTAAAAACCATTTCTAAAGGGTATGCTTCCTTCGATTACCACCCTATCGGCTACAAGCAAAGTGTTTTGGTGAAAGTAGATGTCATGCTCAACGGAGAACCTGTAGATGCATTGAGCGCATTGATCCATAAAGACAACGCCTACGACATTGGTAAAAAGATGTGTTCGAAGTTAAAGGAATTGATCCCTAGACAGCAATTCATGATTGCCATTCAGGCGGCCATAGGAAACAAGATTATCGCACGCGAAACCTTGAGCGCCCTACGTAAGGACGTTACTGCAAAGTGTTACGGCGGTGATATCTCACGTAAGCGCAAGCTCCTTGAAAAGCAGAAAGCAGGTAAGAAGCGTATGCGCCAGCTGGGCAACGTAGAAATTCCTCAAAGCGCCTTCTTGGCGGTACTTAAACTGAATGATTAATGGAGCAATTGCCTGAGGTAGTGGATGGTGCGCAATGCATCGTTATCAAAGGAACTCACAAGGGCAAAAGCGGCACCATTCGTGACATTAATACCAGCAAGACAGGCAACATTACCATTACTGTGGTGCAAGCCTCCGGTATTAAGTTCAAAACCTTAGGGCGAAACGTGGAAGTACAATGATGTTCCCTACCTTGGGAAAATGATTGAGCCTGCCATTATTACCTTTGAAGGCGCACTACTCTGTGGCGCCTCCGCTCCCATGTCTCTTAGTTCCTTCACCCCTTGGACCCTTTGGCCCGAAGTAATGCCACAACTTTCGCGTGTGAGCAATCGCTGCAATGCAGACCTCATCTCGTTGCGCGCTTTTGACGGTGTGCCTGTTTTCGGCCCCACGGCAAATCCAAGCTTTACCTACTGGGGCGGCGCAGAAGTCATGGGTCCTAACGAAGGTTTTGAGCATTTAGAAATTCCTGCGGGCACCTATGCTGTCTTTCATTACAAAGGGCTGAGTAGCGACTCCACCGTGTGGCGCTATATCTACAGCCAATGGCTCCCCAACAGCCCATGGGAGTTGGACAATCGACCGCACTTCGAACGCTTGGGCGCGAAATACAAAAACGAGGACCCAAATTCAGAAGAGGATATCTACATCCCTATTCGGCTGAAGGCATAAAAAAACCCCGACCAAAGGCCGGGGTCTAGGATGTGTTAGTCCTTTCTGGACTAGTTTAGGATCTTATTTATTACTGCTCAATGAGGCGAACAAGTAATCGCGGTTCATTCGAGCAATGTTTTCCAAAGAAATACCTTTTGGACATTCTACTTCACAAGCACCAGTGTTGGTACAGTTCCCGAACCCTTCAAGGTCCATTTGGTGTACCATATTCAATACACGCTCTTTAGCCTCAGGCTGCCCTTGTGGAAGCAATGAGAACTGGCTGATCTTCGCCGAGGCGAACAACATCGCTGAAGAGTTCTTACACGTTGCAACACAAGCACCACAGCCGATACAAGTTGCGGCATCAAAGGCCTTGTCTGCATTTTCCTTAGGTACAGGAATAGCGTTGGCATCAATCGTATTACCAGAGGTATTTACTGAGATAAACCCACCTGCGCGCTGAATACGATCAAAAGCAGAGCGGTCTACCATCAAATCCTTAATGATAGGGAATGCCTTCGCACGGAACGGCTCAATATAGATGGTATCACCACTCTTGAATTCACGCATGTGCAACTGACAGGTCGTGATTTTACGGCCTGGACCGTGTGCTTCACCATTGATAAATAGCGAACACATACCACAGATACCCTCACGACAGTCATGATCAAACACTACAGGCTCAATGCCCTGTTCGATCAACTGCTCGTTCAAGAAATCGAGCATCTCAAGGAAGCTCATGTCCTCCTCTACACCCGAGATTGGGTAGGTTTTCATTTCGCCCTTTGCTTCAGGGCCTGCTTGTCTCCAGATCTTTAATGTTAAATCCATAGTCTGAATTATTTGTAAGAACGTGTCTTCAATTCTACATTCTCGAAAGTCAACTCTTCCTTGTGCAACTTCGCTTCTGCAGGAACTCCAGTGAATTCCCATGCACTCACAAAAGCAAAGTTTTCATCATCACGCAATGCTTCACCTTCCTCACTTTGGTACTCTTCGCGGAAGTGACCTCCACAGCTCTCGTTGCGCTCTAGAGCATCTTTAGCCATCAACTCACCTAGCTCGATTAGATCTGCCACACGGCCTGCTTTATCAAGCTCAGGATTCATACCATTGGCAGAACCTAATACTCGAACATCTGCGTAGAACTCTTCTCGCAATGCTTGGATATCAGCAATGGCTTGCTTCAATCCTTTTTCGTTTCGAGCCATACCTACCTCGTTCCACATAATCTTACCTAGACGCTTGTGGAAATGGTCAACAGTCTTCGTACCGTTATTGTTGATGAATTTCTCTGTTCTTTCACGTACCGCTTGTTCCGCCGCTTCAAATTCAGGAGAATCTGTAGAAATCTTTCCAGTACGGATGTCTTTGCTCAAGAACTCACCTACGGTATAAGGTGCTACGAAGTATCCATCAGCAAGACCCTGCATCAAGGCTGAAGCACCCAGACGGTTTGCGCCGTGGTCAGAGAAGTTCGCCTCACCTAAGGCGAAACACCCCGGAATCGTCGTCATCAAATTGTAATCTACCCAAAGTCCACCCATCGTGTAGTGCACTGCTGGATAAATCTTCATTGGCTCTTTGTAAGGATTCGATGCAGTGATTTTCTCGTACATCTGGAAGAGGTTACCATACTTGGCTTCCACGACCCTCTCACCCAATGCTTTGATTTCTGCCTCTGACGGGTTGTTCACCCCTTTCACGTGAGCTTCTTCCTCGCCGTAGCGCATGATCGCTGCCGCAAAATCTAAGTATACTGCCTCACCAGTCTTGTTTACACCGTAGCCGGCATCACAACGCTCCTTCGCTGCACGCGAGGCAACATCACGAGGCACAAGGTTACCGAAGGCTGGGTAGCGACGCTCGAGATAATAATCTCTGTTTTCTTCAGCGATGTCGTTCGGGTGAAGTTTACCCGCGCGGATAGCTTCTGCATCTTCCTTTTTCGCAGGAACCCAAATACGACCGTCGTTGCGCAACGACTCTGACATCAACGTCAGTTTACTTTGGTTCTCACCACTGACTGGAATACAGGTTGGGTGAATCTGCGTAAAACATGGGTTTGCCATGTAGGCTCCTTTACGGTGTGCTTTCCATGCAGCGGTTACGTTAGATCCCATCGCGTTTGTGGATAGGAAGAATACGTTACCGTAACCACCTGTACAAAGTAATACAGCGTGTGCACTGTGGCGCTCGAACTCCCCTGTTACCAAGTTCTTCGCGATAATACCACGAGCTTTACCGTCTACCACTACAAGCTCTTGCATTTCGTGACGTGCATACATTTTCACACGACCCTTCGCTATTTGACGGTTCAATGCAGAGTAGGCACCGAGCAACAACTGCTGCCCTGTCTGACCTTTTGCATAGAACGTACGGCTTACCTGTACACCACCGAAAGAACGGTTGTCGAGCAAACCACCATAGTCACGTGCAAAAGGAACACCTTGAGCGACACACTGGTCAATAATATTACGGCTTACCTCAGCCAAACGATGAACGTTGGCCTCTCTTGAGCGGTAATCACCACCTTTGATCGTATCGTAGAACAAACGGTATACTGAATCCCCGTCGTTCTGGTAGTTTTTCGCTGCATTGATACCGCCTTGTGCTGCGATGGAGTGTGCACGACGCGGAGAATCCTGGAAACAGAATGCTTTCACGTTGTAACCCATCTCAGCTAAAGAAGCTGCTGCAGATGAACCGGCTAGACCGGTACCTACTACGATTACATCAATCAATCTTTTATTTGCAGGCGATACCAATGGGATCTCGCCTTTATGTTTTGTCCACTTCTCGCCTAATGGGCCTGCTGGAATCTTAGAATCTAATGCCATAGTAAGAGAATTATAGTGCTTGACCTGGTTGAACAACGAAAAGGAATACCGCTACAGCGATGAAGCCTGCAGGAATCAACCATGCGAAAGCAGTCATCGTTTTGTTAATCAACGGTGTGTATTTCGGGTGGTTCACACCCAACGATTGGAACGCGCTCGAGGCACCGTGGCTCAAGTGGAAGGCAAGACCAGTAAGGGCAAGTACATAAAAGGCTGTGTACCACCACTGCTCAAAAGCAGTAACTGTCAAGGTCCAAAGGTCCTTGTTGCCATTTGCATCCATACCTAGCGTTCCATAGTGCATTTCGTACCAGAAGCTCTTCATGTGAACCACAATGAAGAACAGGGTTAAAATGCCTAGCAAGGCCATCTTACGGGAGGCCCAAGAAGAATTGGCCGCTTGGTTTTCTTTTACATACTTCACCGGACGAGCCGCACGGTTTTGACGCGCCAACATAATGCCGTCCACAGTATGCAAAAGGATGCTGATATACGTCACATAGGACAAGATCTTCACCACGGGGAAGGTCGTCATAAAGTGACCGTACTCGTTGAACGCGAGTTTACCTTCCTCACCAGTAACGAAGAGTTGAAGGTTACCCAACAAGTGTCCAACCAAAAACGTACACAAAAACAATCCGGTAGCCGCCATCCAGTACTTGCGAGCTAGTGAAGAACCGAAAAGACCTTTAGAAGTTGTTGCCATGAGCAATTTTAAAGTTTAATAGCCTAATTTTAGCATGTCAAATTTACGGCACAGACTTTTGTTTGAGCTAATGAAGTAGTAGAAATCAAAATAGAACTATTCTAAATTAATATAGTCAGACCCTATCATGAGATACCATCAACTTGATCGCGACATTTTTATCGAAAATAGAGCTAAGTTCACAGGAATGATGAAGCCAAATTCCTTGGCCATCTTCACCTCCAACGACATGTACCCTACCAGTGCAGATGCTCATTTACCTTTTAAACAACACAGTGATATTCTGTATTTAAGCGGAGCCGATCAAGAAGAAAGTATTTTGGTATTGTTCCCTGATGCCCACAAGGACAGTCTCAGAGAGGTCTTGTTTTTGAAAGAGACCAACGACCTCATTGCGGTTTGGGAAGGAGCGAAGTTCACGAAAGAAGAAGCTTTCGAGATCAGCGGGATCAAAACTGTTTTCTGGTTGTCGGATTTTGAGCGCGTATTCAATGAAATGGCCGTGAATACCGAGCGTATCTACCTCAATGGCAACGAGCACCTTAGAGCACATGTGGAAACGGAATTGCGTCAAGACCGCATGAATAAGTGGATCAAGGAAAAATACCATGCCCACGAATTTGAGCGCAGCCAACCTATACTTCATCGCGTACGCGGCACGAAAAGCGAAAAAGAATTGGTGGTCATGCGCGAAGCAGCTGCAATCACTATTAAGGGTTACGAGCGCATTTTGAAATTCTTGAAGCCTGGGGTTTGGGAATACGAATTAGAGGCCGAATTCATGCACGAATTCTTGATGAACCGCAGCCGCGGCTTCGCCTATACACCCATTATCGCAGCCGGAAATAACGCCAACGTTTTGCACTACATCGAAAACAACGACCAGTGTAATGACGGCGATCTCGTGCTCTTTGATGTGGGCGCTGAATATGGCAACTATACTTGTGATGTGACGCGCTGTTACCCGGTCAACGGAAAATTTACGGCCCGTCAAGCAGAAGTATATAATGCCGTTTTAAGTGTGCACGAGGGCGCCATCGCTTTGCTACGTCCGGGCATCATGTTGGACGATTACCACAAAAAAGTGGGCGATCTGATGACGAAAGAACTCTTGAAACTCGGCTTGATTACCGCAGAAGATGTAGCCAACGAAAATCCTGCGTGGCCAGCCTATAAGAAGTACTTTATGCACGGCACCAGCCACTACCTCGGCTTGGATGTTCACGACTATGGTTTGTGGACCATTCCTGTGGAAGAAGGCATGGTATTCACCGTAGAGCCGGGTATTTACATCCCTGAAGAAGGGTTGGGCATTCGCATCGAAGACGATATCGTGATCACCAAAGACGGACACGAAAACTTGACGCGTGCCATCCCTAAGACCGTAGAAGAAATTGAGGCATTCATGGCCCAATAATGGCCCTATTACCTTTTAAAAACGGTCAATTACACTACCAATGGCTGCCCGGAAATCCGGCGCACAAGCCTTTGGTGTTGCTGCACGGCTTCTTGGAAGACTCTCGCATGTGGGACGGATTGTCGCAGGTCTGGAACATACATGGTCCTGTGCTCATGATTGATTTGCCGGGTCATGGGCAAAGCGATTCTTTCGCCTTGGTGCACACCATGGAGTTGATGGCTGAGGCTGTGGATGCAGTGGTCCAATTTTGCCAGCTCTCCACCTTCCATCTTTTAGGCCACAGTATGGGCGGATATGTCGCCTTAGCTTACGCTGAAATGCACCCGGAAAAGCTCGAGCAATTGGGGTTATTTTTCTCTACCCCACTGGCCGATTCTCCTGCGCGTCAGGTGATGAGGGAAAAAGCAGCGGCATTGGTCCAACAAAATCACAATGCCTTCATTCGCGCGTCCATCCCTCAACTCTTTGATGCCACGATGCGTGCGGCCTTTCTGCCTGCCATTCACCGACAGATTGATCAAAGTCTCGAGATGTCGGTGGAGGGAATTGTGGCCGCAATTCAAGGCATGAAAATCAGGAAAGACCTTACACACATCCTCGAAGGAGGCACCGTCCCTGTGGGGGTGTTTGCAGGAAAATTGGATACCGTGATTCCCTTTGATAGCGCAGAAAAATGGTCCTTGGCAACAGGAGTGAACTACCGTTATACCTCGCCGTCGGGACATATGGGGCACATCACCCATCAGCGGGGCTGTATAGACGAAGTTCAGCGTTGGTGGCTGGGCGCGTAGGCTTCTAGGACTGATTAAAAAAAGAACGGGCGCCCGCTGGGCGCCCGTAGCATTTTAAAAAAATTGGTCCAACTTACACCACACCTTGATCTAGCATGGCATCCGCCACCTTCACAAAACCTGCGATGTTTGCGCCTTGTACGTAATCCACAGAACCATCTTCTTTGGTTCCATATTTCACACATGAAGCATGGATATCCGTCATAATGCGGCCCAAGTGACCGTCTACCTCTTCACGAGTCCAGCTCATGCGAAGGCTGTTTTGGCTCATCTCCAAGCCTGATGTAGCTACACCACCGGCGTTCGACGCCTTACCTGGTGAGAACAACACGCCATTGCTTTGGAAGTGCTCAACTGCCTCAGGTGTACACGGCATATTAGCACCTTCGCCAAGCGCCATGACTCCGTTAGCCACCAATTTCTTGGCATCTTCGCCCTTCAATTCGTTTTGGGTCGCACAAGGAAGAGCAACATCACACTTCACACCCCAAGGCGTGCCTTCGTGGAAAGTTATGTTCGAGAATGCATCGGCAGCCTCAGAAATACGTCCGCGACGTACGTTCTTCAACTCCATCACAAACTCCAATTGCTCACGGCTCATTCCGCCCTCACATACGATATGTCCTGAAGAATCGCTCAAGGTCAATACCGCACCGCCGAGTTCCATTACTTTCTCAGCAGCGAATTGGGCCACATTACCTGAACCTGAGATTACCACGCGCTTGCCGCTAAAGCTCTCGCCCTTCGTGGCCAACATTTCACGGGTAAAGTAAACCGTTCCGTAACCGGTCGCCTCTGGACGGATCAACGACCCACCCCACGACAAGCTCTTCCCGGTCAACACGCCCGTAAACTCGTTGCGAATGCGCTTGTACTGTCCGAACATGAAACCGATCTCACGTGCGCCCACACCAATATCACCGGCAGGAACGTCCGTGTCCGCCCCAATGTGGCGGGACAATTCGGTCATGAAGCTCTGGCAGAAACGCATTACTTCAGCATCCGACTTGCCTTTGGGATCAAAGTTGGATCCACCCTTACCACCGCCCATAGGCAATGTGGTCAAGGCGTTTTTAAAGATTTGCTCGAAGCCCAAGAACTTCAACACGCTCAAGTTTACGGTCGGGTGGAAACGCAAGCCTCCTTTGTAGGGGCCAATTGCGCTATTGAATTCCACGCGGTATCCTTTGTTGACGTGTACATTGCCTGCGTCGTCGGTCCATGGCACTCGGAACATAATGGTACGTTCCGGCTCCACGATACGCTCGAGTAAGCTTTTTCCTTTGTACTTCGGATTGTTTTCGATGAAGGGAATTACAGATTCTGCAACTTCCTGTACCGCCTGCATAAATTCAGGCTCGTTTGGGTTGGCGGCTTCGACCTTTGCAACAAATGCATCGATGAGGCCTTGGTACTGGCTCGACATTTTGTCTGTATGTATTGATAGGTTTTCAAAGCAAATGTAGAACAAAACTGAACTTGTGAATCACATTAATGCACAGTTTTCCGACAATAGGTTTGCGCCCCGACGCGTTCTATATAGCCCAATTGCATGAGCGTATTCAAACCCCTATAAACACTGGTCTTTTGTTGGTTTAATCGGTAGGAAATATGGTCCAATTTCACCCTCCTACCGTGCGGAAACAACCTCAGTATCTCTGCTTCCAATACCTCGCCCTCGCCCAAAACTCCGTCATTTTTTCGCCACATCGGATAAAAACGCGGTGCAAAGTCCTCCCAACGCACCACCGCACTGGCCATCTCGTCGGCAATCAAGGCATTAGGCCCCTCACTCATAGGCATGTTTGTCGCGCCCGGCAAGGCAAAAACCTCCCTCCCATAATGAAAGGCTTGGTTGGCGGTGATCAGGGCGCCACTCTTTCGCGCAGCCTCCAACACCAGCGTCGCCAGACTCGCCCCTGCAATGAGCCTGTTCCGCACGGGAAAAGTGTGCCGCTCTGGCTGCTGCGAAAAGGGTTGTTCTGTGAAATACCCCCCACCGCCATCGACCAATTCCCTGGCGAGGTTCAAATGCCGGCGCGGGGTGAAATGGTTCATCCCTCCGGCGAGGAAGGCGGTGGTCGTGGCGCCCGCATCCAGTGCCGCCTGATGCACAGCCGCGTCGATGCCTAAGGCAAGGCCACTCGTAAAATTTATGGGGTATTCGCTCAGGTGTGTGGTCAGCTCTCGAGCCGCACGAAGGCCGTATTGCGTGGGTTTGCGGGTACCGACGACTGCAAGGGGGATTTTGAAAAGTGGCCATTGACCTCGACCCATAAGGGCCATGGGCGGGTCCGGAAGCTCCTTGAGCATGGAGGGATAATGGGGCTCGTTGAAACAAGTTATCAAATACCCCTCCCGCTCGGCATTGCAGGTTTCGGCATGCGCGAGTTGCTTGGCCCTGTCCCAATCTCTTGGAGAAGGAAAGGCAGTGAGCAAAAGTGCTTCAAATTGATTTTCAATACTTAAAACTTCAGGAGGCAAAGAGGCAATCCATTGCTTCTTCTTTGCGTTAGTAGTCGATCGAAAGAAATGCAGGCACAATAAGGGTTTCATGACACAAGGTTATTAACAGGTTGTGTATAAAAACTACACTACTTGTGCGAAGTAATAAAAAGGAGTTATCCACACTTTTCGCAAATTTGTAAGTAATGCAGATTGAATCCTTTATCATACAACGACTTTCAGAGCGCGGACGCGTGCAGATCCCTTCGTGGGGCACGTTCTACCTCATGGAAAAACCGGCCCGTTGGGATGCTGTTACCAATACAGCTTTTCCAAGGGGAAAGTACGTCGGGTTCACACCTTCCAATACCACTACTGAAAACTCATTATTGCCAGCGGTAATGAAGCAAATGCGGTGCACGATGGAAATGGCAGAAAGCTGGATCGCCCGAAAAGTAAACCAGTGGCAAAGCACGCTGGATTCAGGCAGTATCTTGTTGTTGCAAGGGCTAGGTTCTTTCAGAAAGAACGGCTCGTTTGTAGCAGAGAAAAACAACCAGTTCGACCACCATTCATTTGGATTTTCCACGGTCATGTTGCACGCATTGAACGAACCTAGTGCGCTAGAAACGAAAGTTGCCGCGAGCCTGAAGATGGTTACCGAGCAGCGTTCGGAAGGCTTGAAAGCTTGGCGTAAAGCAGCCGTGGCCGCTGCCATCACAGCCTTGGTTGCCTTAGGTGTATACCAAAGTGACCTTAGCACAGAGATGGCTGGATGGTTTGCTCCTGGACGCAGCATAGAATTAGACCACAGCGATCGCCAACCTTCTGCTCCAAGCATCATAGAAACGCCTGCCGAGGAAGAAGTTGAAGCAGTGGTAAGTGCCCCGGTGCAAACACCAACAGTAGTGCGCAAGGCTACGGCTACGAAAAAGTACTACATCGTCGTGGGTTCTTTTAAAATGGAGGACAACGCCACAACATTGGCTGCGGAATTGAAAGCCGACGGTATGGACGTAAGCATTCTTCCCGGTTCTTTGATGAAGGTGGGCATTGGAAATTACCTCTCGAGAGAGGCAGCGAAGCAAGATCTTGCTCAGATTCAAAGCAGCATCAACCAACACGCTTGGATTTACGCCTACTAATAGGCATCTCCTAAGGCACATCCCCTACCTTTGTGGTAATAAAATTGGACCCTCATGGCACAAGGTAAAACTCCTATGAACAGCCTTTCGGTAATGACTCAGATAGTCTTGCCTAATGATACCAACAACCTAAACAATCTTTTCGGAGGACAACTTTTAAGTTGGATGGACCGCTGTTGTGCTATTGCGGCGCATCGTCATTGCAAGGAGACTGTCGTGACTTCTACCATTAACAATGTGGCATTTAAAAACCCTATTCCGCAGGGATCTATAGTGACCATCGAAGCCAAAGTAAGTAGAGCTTTTAGCTCTTCAATGGAGGTCATCGCAGATGTTTTTCTCGAATCCACTGGACCAGGCGAACCCCGCGTGAAAGCAAACGAAGGCATCTTCACCTTTGTCGCAGTAGATGGGTTGGGACGCCCTGTGAAAATCCCAAGTATTTCTCCAGAAACTGACCTTGAAAAAGAGCGCTATGCGGCCGCCTTGCGCAGACGCCAATTGGCCTTGATCATCGCAGGAAAAATGGATCCTACCGACGCCACCGAACTCAAGGCGTTGTTCTATCCTTCAGCATCTGCTGAGCAATAAGGGCGATTTCCTCTACTGGAAATTTTTTCATTGGATTGCGCTGCCACCAGTGCACCTTTCCGTGCTTGCTGATCGGGGAACGACCATTGGTAATGATTTGGCTTTGGGCCGAGTATTGTGGCCATGGCGCAAAGCCTAAACTCGGGTGCGTCGCGCCCCAGAGACTGATGAGCGGACGTTTGAAATTTGCCGCCGCGTGCATAAAGCCCGTATCTCCACTGATGACCAAGGCGGCCTCTTTGACCACTGCCATGCCTTCGATGATGGTGGTGGTTCCGCAATAATTGGACACCCCAGAACCCAAAGGCTGCTCCAAGCTCTCCCCGATGCCCGCCTCTTCAGGTCCCCCCACCAAGGCGATGGGCAATCCTAATTTCAACAGGTCACGGATGGCCGAACGCCACTGGTCGTAATTCAATCGCTTCCCGGCATAGGTTCCTCCGATCACCACCGCGATATAGGGTCCTTCCGGCAAGTTTAATGTTGTTTTTGGCAGGACCAATTCCGCCGACGCCTCCACCTCACGCTTCAACAAAGGCTGCACCGCCTTAAAATATCGACTGACCACAGGTTCCAGAGCGAACCTCGAGCCAAAAGCCAGCAACAACGTACGACGTAAATATGGCTTCTCGTAGGTCAACACCTTCGTCTTCAACCCGCGTGTCCATCGCTTTGATTTTGCAGTCCCTTGTAAGTCTAGCACTGCAGTGAAATTGGACCCTTGTGCTCCAATCTTCAGCCTATCCTTCTCCCAGGAGTATACCTCCGCCGCGCCCGGCAAACACAGGGCTACCGAGCGGTAGGCATCCTTGCACAACAATGAAACTTCGTAGCCTTCATGATATAATTGGGCCACCACAGGTGCCACCAATACCAAATCACCGATGGCGGACAATCGAACCACTAAAATGGAAGGTGATGTACTCATTTACCAAGGAATCACGTCGTAGTACGAGATTAGAACAAAGGTAAGTACCAAGAGGAAGAGCGCCTCGGATAATCGGTCACGCTTAAAATAACGCAGGCCATTGGCCAAATGATAACTCAATCCCAAAATACAGATCGCCGTACCAAAATAAGAGCCCAGCCACCAGCCTAAGGAACCGCCGCCAGCCACAAAAATACCGGCCACAATGGCGCGCGATTTATTGGTCTGATTCGCTTTCAAATACGATTGTACCCATTCAAAAATGGCGATAATAGACAGTCCCATCAGCAAGGCCCACCAACTCAAAGGAGTTTCGGCTTGGGCAACATGCGTCCTTTCTTCACTCACCACGAAATAGGTCAACGGCGCCATAACCATGAACCACGCCAACAACCATTGCAGGATCGTTTTGACCTTCACACCGCCGCTCACCAGCCAAATCATAAGGACCGTACCCATATAATACAACCCCTCTTGTGGGAGCCAAAGCGAGGCCAACGCCGTTAATGTTCCACTGTGCAATACCGAAAGCACCGCGCCTTTTCTTTTATGATGTTCTGCGAGGTGCCAATTCAGTTCTACCACCAATACATAGAACAACAGCGTACTGATTTCGTACTCGACGCTCCAATACAGCGCCAACACCAAAAAGGTCATAAACCGCAATGCACTTGCCTTAATCACCCAGCGATCGCGCAACAATGTCCACGACAACCAGAGCCAAAGGGCACCTAACCCAAAGCTCAATGCCACCTCTTGCCAAGACCCTATTCCGGCAGACCAAAGCACTGCAAATGCGACCACGGCCGCAGCAAAAACGCGGATTCCGGAGTAGGCATCAATCTTTCTGAAATAGGTAAGAAGCATCAGCTTTTTTGTTTTATTTTAGCGGCTCTAAACGCTCGTGCTATGTTAAGAAATTTCTTTGAGGGCCTTGGTGATATTTTCCAAGCAACATTCAAAATACTTCCTTTCGCAGGTGATACTGTGAACAGACTCTTTATGCTAATCATTGCCGGTGGTTTGATTTACTGGATCATCCAGATGAGAAAACACAAAGCAAACGGCGAAGCTTAATTGCGAAGACTTTTAATGAAAAGCCCCGGCTCACGCCGGGGCTTTTTGTTTATGGGTATTTGGGGGGCTCGCTCCGCTCGCCCCTTAATTACAAATCAAATCCAATGTCCTTGCGGAAGTTCATCCCCTCGAAGCTCACCTCAGCGATAGAAGCATAGCTCTTGGCCAAAGCTTCATCCTTATCCGCACCAAAGCTGGTAAAGGCCATCACGCGACCTCCGTTCGTCACTACTTCATCCGTACCCTTGGTTCCTGCATGGTAGACCGTCGTAGCTTCAAAATCACGCAGACCTGAGATCGTATCTCCTTTTTTGTAGGCTTCCGGGTAACCACCCGCCACGACCATCACAGTGGCAGCCGTTTGAGGGTTCACTTGAAGATCAACTTGGTCCAAGGTCCCTTCATGCATGGCAACGAACAGATCAATAAGATCACTCTCTAAGCGTGGGATCACCACTTCTGTTTCCGGATCGCCCATTCGGACATTATATTCAATGACCTTCGGCCCTTTAGAAGTATTGATCAATCCAAAGAACACAAACCCTTGGTACGGAAGGTTGTCTTTGACCAATCCCTTAATGGTCGGCTCGATAATTTCCTTGACCGTACGCTCGCGAAGTGCAGCGTCGAAGAATGGCACCGGGCTCACCGCTCCCATACCTCCGGTATTCAATCCAGTATCTCCTTCACCAATTCTTTTGTAATCCTTCGCTTCCGGTAAGATCACATATCCACCTTGACCGTCCGTCAACGCAAAAATGCTGAACTCAATACCCGCTAGGAACTCCTCTATCACTACGCGAGAAGAAGCATCGCCAAACTTGGCATCCACCAACATGTTCTTAAGCTCTTCTTTCGCCTCATCAAGATCTTCAATAATCAACACACCCTTCCCTGCGGCAAGACCGTCGGCCTTCAATACATAAGGCGCATCTAAGGTTTCCAAAAAGGCTTGACCTTCGGCCAACGTATCCTTAGTAAAGGTTTGATAGGCCGCGGTAGGAATGTTGTGACGCATCATGAACTCCTTCGCAAAATCTTTGGAGCCCTCTAACTCTGCCGCCGCTTGACGTGGACCTACAACGATGAGATCAGATAGGGCTGCATCGGCCTTCAAGCCGTCGTGCACTCCCGCCACCAAAGGCGCTTCCGGACCAATCACTACGATATCTATGGCATTGGCTTTCACAAAGGCGCCGACCTCAGCAGCATCTTCAATATTCATCGCTACGTTTTCGCCCAATTGATGCGTTCCAGCATTTCCTGGTGCGATAAACAGCTTGCCCAACGATGGACTTTGAGAAATCTTATGAGATAATGCGTGCTCGCGACCGCCCGAGCCTAAAACCAATACATTCATGAAAGTGTGTGTTTACAAGGGGCAAAAATAACCCGAAAAGATGGGGGAATCAATTAAGATTCACGTCCATGCAGCCATTGGGCAAATTCTTTCAACGGCGCTAAGGTTTGCGCGTCCAAAGAGACCTTGTCCAAGGCTTCAAGAGAAAGTTGGTAGTAGCGGTCTATCTCGCTTTTGGCAAAGGCATCTACGTCCAAAATTTTGTACAGCTCTTGAAAAGATTCCACCTTGTCTTCGTTGGCCGGCATCGCAGCATATTCAGAAAAGTCGATGCGTTGTAGGGCCGCACGTTGCTCCGCCTCGATCCACAACAAGGTCTTCTTATTGCTTAAAATATCTCCGCCCACTTGCTTTCCGAATTTCTCTGGATCGCCGTAGACATCTAGGTAATCGTCTTTGATCTGGAACGAGGTCCCCAACAACAGCGCAAATTCATACAACGCTTCCGCATCCTGTTTTGTCGCACCGCCGACGAGGGCACCAATTTTCATGGCACAACCCAGCAAGACCGAAGTCTTGAATTGGATCATCTTAATGTAAGTATCCAAAGGCACCTGGTCCATGGTTTCAAAATCCATGTCCATCTGCTGGCCCTCACATACCTCTAGGGCTGTCTGAGAGAAGGTCGCCAATACCTCTGGCAACAATTCGGGCGAACATTGCGCCACATATTGGTAGGCCTTGACGAGCATCCCGTCTCCACTTAGGATGCCAATATTTTCGTCCCACTTGATATGAACCGTCTCCTGTCCGCGACGCAACGGCGCAGCGTCCATGATGTCGTCGTGAATGAGCGAAAAATTATGGAAGAGCTCAATGGCCATCGCTTGGGGCATGGCCTTCGAAGGATCGCCGTACAAACCCGCTCCCATCAACGCCAAAACAGGACGCAATCGCTTCCCGCCAAGGTTCATGATATAATGCATAGGATCGTACAGCTTCTCAGGGGCTGACCCTAGTTGTAGGGCATCTATTTCTTTCTGGAATAAGGCTTGTAAGGCGGCAAGGTCTTTCATCTATCGCAAGAGTTTCATCAGGTATTTACCGTACCCACTCTTAACGAGAGGTTGGGCCAATTGTTCGAGCTGCGACGCATCAATAAATCCTTGTTCGTAGGCAACCTCTTCAATACAACCCACCTTCAATCCTTGGCGTTCTTCAATGACCTCCACGAACTGACCGGCTTGTTGCAGACTGGCAAAGGTTCCGGTATCTAACCACGCTGTGCCGCGGTCCAATACGCCCACCTCTAAGGCACCCATCTCTAGGTAGATTTTGTTCACATCCGTGATCTCCAATTCCCCTCGAGGACTTGGCTTCAAGTTCTTAGCAATGTCCACCACTCTATTGTCGTAGAAGTACAAGCCCGGAACTGCATAATCGCTTTTCGGCTCCGCCGGCTTCTCTTCGATACTTAGGGCTTTCATATTTTCGTCAAATTCCACCACCCCATAGCGCTCCGGATCACTCACGCGGTAAGCAAATACCACACCGCCACTAGGATCTTTACTCGCTTGCAAGACATTCGCCATAGACGAACCGTAGAAAATGTTATCCCCAAGGATCAGCGCTACACTATCCTCTCCGATAAACTCCTCGCCTAAAATAAAGGCTTGTGCCAATCCTTCCGGACGTTCCTGAACCGTGTATTCGAAGCGACAACCCAGCTGAGACCCATCGCCCAATAACTTTTGGAACAATGGCGCATCGTGCGGAGTCGTGATGATGAGAATCTCGCGAATGCCCGCTTGCATCAATGTGCTCAGCGGGTAGTAAATCATGGGCTTATCGTAGACCGGCATGAGTTGTTTACTCACCGCCAAGGTCAATGGATGTAATCTGGTGCCGGACCCGCCGGCAAGGATAATGCCCTTCATAATTCTAGCTTTCTGATTCGTCTGGATCTACCTCTGAATCATAAATATCGATAATGTTCTCGCTTAAATCCTTCTTGGTGACCCATTTTTCCATCGTCATTAAGAACGAAGGCAACAGAATAAGATTACTCAACATGGCGACAAAAAGGGTAATTGAGGTCAACAATCCTAAGCTTTGGTTGCCCGCAAAACTCGACGTCATGAATACGGAGAAACCACAGAAAAGGACTACTGAGGTGTAGAACATGCTCAAGCCCGTCTCTAAAATGGAGCTCTTCACTGCCCACTTAATATTCCAACCGTTAGACTTTAACTCTTGACGGTATTTCGCCAAGAAGTGCAGGCTATCATCCACAGATATACCGAAGGCAATACTGAACACCAAGATGGTTGAGGGCTTCAAAGGAATGCCCGCATACCCCATAATGCCTGCTGTGATGAGCATAGGAATAAGGTTTGGTATCAAGGAAATCAATACCATTCTTCCGCTCATAAACAGCAGCGCCATGATGATGGAGATGGCCACTACGGCCAGTACCAACGAAAGAATCAAGTTGTTGATGAGGTAGGTGGTAGATCGAATGAATTTGATCGAAGCACCCGTAATACTGACCTCGTAGTTTTCGCCCGGGAAAACCTTGTCTACTAGCGTTTTGACCTTATCCGTCAACACCCTCATTTCTGGGGTACTTAAATCTGCCATTTGAACAGAAATACGCGCCTTACGCCCGTCTGAGGTGACCAGAGATTTCGCCAATCCCGTATCGTCCTTCATGCCGCGGGGCAAATAGGTAAGTAACCATTGCTGCTCCGATCTCGAGGGTAGGGAATACATATCTGGATTACCAAAGAGCACCCCTTGTTTCGCAAACTTCACAAAGTCGACAATGCTCAAGGCACGACTAAGCTCAGGCATAGCCTCCAAACTATCTTGCAACTCTTCCATTCGTCGAAGGTTCGTCAATCGTTCAATGCCGCCTTCGCGCTTCGTATCAATGACAATATCCATTGGAACGACCCCACCAAACTTGCGCTCGAAGTATTTTACATCCTTGTAAATGGGGTTGTTTTTGTTGAAGTCCGCCGTAATGTTTCCGGCTGTCTCAATTTTAGACATACCATAGGCCGCTGCGATGACGGCAATGGAAGTAATGAGGTATACCTTCTTGCGGTGGTTTTCTACAGCATTGTCCAAGAAATCCAAAAAGTTCACCAACCAACCCACATCAAAGTGGTTCAAATGACGCTCTTTTGGTGGACTTACATAACTGTAAATAATCGGCACCAAAATGATGGACAGCAAGAAAACGCCCATGATGCTCAATGAACTCACGATTCCAAAATGCACCAAGTTTTCACTGCTGGTCAACGCAAAGGCAGCAAAGCCTAAGGCCGTAGTTGTATTGGTGATGGAAGCGATGTATCCAATTTTAGAAACCACACGTTGAATGGCCTTGATCTGTTGACCGTGCTTCTTGTACTCTTGATGGTATTTATTGATGAGATAAATACAATTGGGCACACCAATAACAATAATGAGTGGAGGAATTAAAGACGACAACAGGGTAATGCCAAACCCTAAAATACCCATGATCCCAAAAGCCCAAATCGCTCCTAAAACCACAATCAGCAAACTAATGGCCGTAGCTCTAAAACTCTTTAAGAAAAGGAAGAAGATAATCACCGTTACGAGCAACGTAAGGGCTACCGTTCGATAAATCTCTTTTTCTAGGGTACTGGAATTCGCGATTCTAAACCATGGCAAACCAGACATGTGCAGGTCTCGACTATTTTTACTTTCCCAGGCATATAGGATATCACGAATACCCTCTACGATAGGACGAATCTGCTTATTGTAGAGACGTTCCTCGTCTATGCGGATGATCGCCATATAGGTATCCCCTTGGTATAAGGCACCTTTGTAAAACGGCCAGCTTTTCACCTTGGCCTCAAGTGCAATTTCTTCTTCTCCGTTTTCAGGCAGGGCATTGAAAAGCGTATCTGGCGCCAGCTTTTCTGTCGCGCTATCGACCACAAGACCATAGGCTTCAGTGAGACTTTGTACAAAGGTCACACCATCGACCTTCTTTAAGTCTCGCATCAACGTAGTCCATTCGTCTAGGTGATCGCGCTTGAAGAAATCAGGATCTTCAATGGCTAAGACTATGGTATTGGAAACCTGACCAAACTCCTCCTCGAGAAGGTCATACTCAATGGAAACTGAATCCGAATCAGGCATCAACTTCGCAAAACCGTAGTCCATCTCGACAGATGTACCCTGGTAAGCCATAAACGCCGTCACAAGCCCAACGCTTACGAGCCAAGCCTGCCTATTGCGCAGAAGAATTCTTGTGATCCAGTTCCAGAACATGCCTTAGTCTTCAATGACCCAACCTTGCGCAAGCAGTGGAAGTGCCTTTTTGTATTTGATATTCTTCACCTCACCAGTCTGCATGTTGCGAACTGTTACCGCATCATTGCGGCCGTAAGTTTTTCCATCCTTTACCACTGGTGCTGTTTTTACAGGTCTCGGTGAAGCAGGTGCGGTACCGCTAGCCGTTACGCGCTCGGCTTCCACTGGCGCATCCAAACTAGGATGACTTTCTTGCAATTTAGGTTGCTTCACAGGGGCCGCAGGGGCCTGGCGCATTTGGCTAGGATCTGAAGCAGGTAAACCTCCACGGTACAAGAACCCAACTATTTCTTGGTTGATTCGGGCCACCAATGATTTGAACAACTCGAAAGATTCAAACTTGTAGATCAGTAGGGGATCTTTTTGCTCGTAAACGGCGCCTTGAACACTTTGACGAAGGTCATCCATGGCACGCAAGTGCTCTTTCCACTCGTCATCGATGATGGCAATGGAAATGCCTTTTTCGATATCTGTAATGAGTGATTGCCCTTTAGTGTCGATCACCTCTTGCAATACCGAAGTGACCTGCAGGGTTTTCTTCCCGTCGGTGATAGGCACCAAGATCTTGTCAAACTTGTTGTTTTTATCCTCGTGAACCTGTTGGAATACTGGAAGTGCCGCTGTGGCGATGCGATGGCCCTTTTCCTTGTAGAATTGGGTCGCTTGGTGGAACAAATTGTTACATACGGTGTCAAAACCTTGGTTCGCAAAGGTCTCAGCGTCCATCTGAGGTTCAAAGGCGAAGGTGCGGAAGAAATCCAATCTAAATCCGTCCCAATCTTTCGACGGCTGGTACGCTTCAACAAGATCCGCAAGGGTATCATAAACCATGTTAATGATGTCTACCTTGATGCGGTCTCCGCTCAAGGCGTTGCCGCGTCGCTTGTAAATCACCGAGCGTTGGCTGTTCATTACATCATCGTATTCGAGCAATCGCTTGCGCGTTCCGAAGTTGTTTTCCTCTACTTTTTTCTGAGCGCGCTCGATAGATTTGGACACTAAGCTATGTTGGATAACCTCGCCTTCTTCTAGACCTAATCTGTCCATCAGTCCTGAAATACGCTCAGAGTTAAACAAACGCATGAGCTTATCTTCCAGGGAAACAAAGAACTGTGAAGAACCTACATCTCCTTGACGACCGGCACGACCGCGCAGCTGGCGATCCACACGACGACTATCATGACGCTCTGTACCGATGATGGCCAAACCACCTGCAGCTTTACTCTCGGCGGTCAACTTAATATCCGTACCACGACCCGCCATATTCGTCGCGATGGTTACCATACCTGGCTTACCCGCTTCGGCAACAATCTCTGCTTCTGCCTGGTGGCGTTTCGCGTTCAATACTTGGTGTGGCACCTTGCGCATTTTCAATGCACGGCTCAATAATTCGGAAATATCTACAGATGTCGTACCGACCAATACGGGACGTCCTGCCTCACGCATGGAAACAACCTCATCGATGACCGCATTGAATTTCTCACGAGCAGTTTTGTAAACATAATCTTCGCGGTCGTCTCGAGCTATAGGTCTGTTGGTCGGAATGACCACTACCTCTAATTCGTAAATCTCCCAGAATTCTCCTGCCTCCGTTTCTGCCGTACCTGTCATCCCAGATAACTTGTGATACATGCGGAAGTAGTTCTGAAGGGTAATCGTGGCGTAGGTTTGCGTCGCAGCTTCAATCTTTACGTTCTCCTTGGCCTCAATGGCTTGGTGCAAGCCATCTGAATAGCGGCGACCCTCCATGATACGGCCGGTCTGCTCATCGACAATCTTGACTTTATTGTCCATGATCACATACTCTGTATCCTTCTCGAACAATGCGTAGGCCTTGAGCAATTGGTTTACCGTATGAATGCGTTCACTCTTCACGCTATAGTCGCGCAAAATGACGTCCTTCTGATTGGCCTTTTCCTCAGCAGGCATTTCTCCTTTTTCCAAGGCGCTGAGCTCAGCTGTGATATCTGGCATCACAAAGAAGTCCTTCGCGGTACTCTTTGAAATCAAATCAATGCCCTTCCCTGTCAACTCGACTTGATTGTTCTTTTCTTCGATGGTAAAGAAGAGGTCCTCATCGATGAGTTTCATCTTCTTGCCTTGCTCTTGCAGATACACACCTTCGGTTTTCTGCAACAGTGATTTCATCCCGTCTTGAGAAAGGAATTTGATAAGCGGCTTTGATTTTGGAAGCCCGCGATAGGCGCGCAACAGTTTCACGCCACCTTCATCAGCATTGCCATCGGCGATGAGCTGCTTGGCTTCATTGAGTTCCTTCTGTACCAATACTTTTTGAGCACTCATCAATGCTTCCACGAAGCCTTTGAGTTCATTGAACTGGTGTTGATCACCTTTAGGCGTTGGTCCCGAAATGATCAGCGGCGTACGTGCATCGTCAATCAATACACTATCGACCTCATCCACGATGGCGTAGTGATGGCCACGCAATTGCACGCGGTCTTCGTCGCGACGCGCCATGTTATCACGCAAATAGTCGAAACCAAATTCGTTATTCGTACCGTAGGTGATATCACAGAAATAGGCGGCACGGCGGGCATCAGAATTTGGCTGGTGCTTATCAATACAATCGATAGTCAATCCATGGAAATTAAAAATAGGCGCCATCCATTCGCTATCACGCTTTGCGAGGTAATCATTCACAGTGACGACGTGCACACCGCGTCCTGCCAATGCATTGAGGTAGACCGGTAGGGTGGCCACCAAGGTTTTCCCTTCCCCAGTTGCCATCTCCGCAATCTTTCCTTGGTGCAGTACTGTGCCCCCGATGAGCTGTACATCGTAGTGCACCATGTTCCAAGTAATATCCCCACCAGCAGCCTTCCATCCGTTGGCATAGGTGGCAGTATCTCCGTCAATGGTGATGTGGTAATTATCTTGCGCAAGTGTTCGGTCTAATTCCGAAGCCTGTACACTGACCGAGCCTGCAGTGAATCGCTTCGCAGTTTCACGAACCAAGGCGAACGCACGAGGGTGAATGTCTGCGAGTACGGATTCGATGGTCTCTAGAACTTGTTTGTCCAGCGCTTCGATCTGCTCATATAAAGGTTCGCGTGCATCGTAATCCTCGGTTTGTTGGATTTGCTCGCGCAATGCAGCAATTTCAGACTCCAATGAAGCCGTAGCCTCTTTAATGGCAGCCTTGAAAGATTCCGTTTCTCCACGCAACCGGTCGTTGCTCATGGCTGCAAGTTCTGCAGCGTGGGTATTCACCGCATCAACATACGGTTGCAATTTTTTCAAGTCGCGGTCGCTTTTAGAACCGACGAGTTTGGATATGAAGTTCAGCATCGGGCTGGAGTGTTCTTATAAATAGTTCACAAAAATAATAGAAGGTGTCCTTGTAGACTGCTTTTCTGACTGCTAAAAAAGAGCCAATTCCCCCCAAAAGGCCAAAAATTAGCCATAATGACATAAGCACACCGCTTTTGGCAGGGTGTAAATGGGAGGAAAGGAAAGTTTTGGGAATAAAAAAAGGGGAATTTGGAAGGATTCTCACGTGTTAAAAATCGGCTCAGTAACACCTTGAAAATTCTGCCAAATAGCCCCTAGAACCTATCACAGAAGCATGAAAAGAAAGAACCACCAATCTTCACATACAGGGCAAATATATAACAAATATGACTAAGTGTACAAATAACACTAACTTTTCTTTCACCTTGCTTTCAATTCATTACGCCCTTCCGGATGGCTTTCCCTATTTTTGCAGCCTTATACCCTTTGAGTTATGGCAGATGCATCTAAAATCTCGACGACTAACGCTCCGAAACCGGTAGGACTGTACCCGCACGCTAGAAAGGTGGGCAACCTACTCTTTCTATCAGGCGTGGGGCCGCGTACCGCCGGCAGCGACGCCAACGATAGCGGCGTTCCCGGATTGGAACTTGACCACAATGGCAACTTCAAGGCCTTCGACTTCGAGGCCCAGGTGCACAGCGTATTTCAAAATGTGAAGAGCATCCTTGAGGCCAGTGGTTCGAGCTGGGAACAATTGGTTGATGTGACTGTTTTCCTCGTCGATATGAAGCGTGATTTCCACACCTTCAACCGTCTTTATGCTGAATACTTTAAGGAGAATCAACCGTGTAGAACCACCGTTGAAATCAACAGTTTACCGACCCCTATTGCGATCGAACTAAAGTGTATCGCTACCGTAGAATAAGCACATGAGTACATTTCCCGAATATTCCCATCTAGACCTCGCCGGAGTACATAAGGCAGTCTTGCAACGTTGGAAAGATCAACAGGTTTTCGAACAAACCTTGAAGGCCCGCAAGGATGCGGAGCCATGGATCTTCTTTGAAGGCCCTCCAAGCGCCAATGGTTTGCCGGGTATTCACCACGTGATGGGACGTTCGCTCAAGGACGTGTTCTGTCGGTATAAAACCCAAAAGGGATTCTTAGTAGACCGCAAGGCCGGCTGGGATACTCATGGGTTGCCGGTGGAATTGGGTGTCGAAAAAGA
The DNA here is from genome assembly GCA_030829675.1 of Schleiferiaceae bacterium. Taxonomy (GTDB): domain Bacteria; phylum Bacteroidota; class Bacteroidia; order Flavobacteriales; family Schleiferiaceae; genus UBA10364. The sequence goes on along the minus strand of JAURAE010000002.1, from coordinate 8,759 downwards.
ATTGGGCATTACTAAAGAAGATATCGGCAAGAGCATCACCATAGAAGAATACAATGAGGCCTGTAAAAATGCAGTGATGCGCTACACCGGAATCTGGAAAGATTTAACGGACCAGATGGGCTATTGGGTGGACATGGACGACCCATATGTGACCTACGATCCCAAATACATGGAAAGCGTTTGGTGGCTGTTATCAGAACTGTACAACAAAGGACTCATTTACAAAGGCTACACCATTCAGCCGTATTCCCCAAAAGCGGGAACGGGCTTGAGTTCACACGAATTGAACCAGCCGGGCTGTTACCGCGACGTGAAAGACAATACCGTCGTGGCTCAGTTCAAAATGATAAAAAGTGGGCAAAGCGAACAGCTCTTTGGCGACCTCGACGTGCACTTCTTGGCATGGACGACGACGCCTTGGACCCTTCCTTCAAATACTGCGTTGACGGTCGGACCAAAGATTGAATATAGCTTGGTTCAAACCTTCAACCAATACACACACGAGCCGGTAAACATCATTGCTGCAACCCCACTTTTGGGCAAGCTGATGGGCAAAAAGTTTGTAGAAGGTGATACCACCACCTACGACGCCGGGGCGAAAAAGATCCCTTACCAAATCCTAAAGACCGTGGTCGGCACAAAATTGGTCGGGTTGTCGTACGAGCAACTTTTGCCGTATGCCCTTCCGGCAGAAAATGCTGATCAGGCGTTCCGCGTGATTCCCGGGGATTTCGTGACGACAGAGGACGGTACGGGTATTGTGCACACAGCGCCAACCTTTGGTGCGGACGATGCTCGCGTAGCAGCGGATGCAGGAGTACCGCCGCTTTTGGTGGAAGATGAAGCCGGAAACTTGGTACCGCTTGTGGATTTGCAGGGACGGTTCCGCGCTGAACTTCATGATGAAGTGTTTGGGCTTGGCGGTGAGTACATCAAGGCAGAATATTTGACGGAAGAGGAGCAAGCGGCAGAATTGGCCCTTCAACAAAATAAATTGAAGCACATCATCCCTGAACTCAAGAACTATTTGAGTGTGGATGAGCGTTTGGCGTTGAAACTCAAGATTGAGAACAAGGCCTTCAAAATCGAGAAATACGAGCACAGCTACCCACATTGTTGGCGTACTGATAAACCCGTCTTGTACTACCCATTGGACAGCTGGTTCATCAAGAGTACCGCCAATAAAGACCGCATGATCGCTTTGAACAAAACGATCAACTGGAAGCCGGCATCAACGGGTACGGGACGTTTCGGGAATTGGTTAGAGAACCTCAACGACTGGAACTTGAGCCGTTCGCGTTTCTGGGGTATTCCTCTTCCTATTTGGAGCACCGAGGAGGGAGATGAACGCCTTTGTATTGGCAGCGTGGCCCAACTCCACGAAGAGATCCAAAAATCCATCGCGTCAGGCCACATGAGCAGCAACCCGCTGGGGTCCTTTGAGCCCGGCAATATGAGCAAAGAGAACTACGATAAAGTAGATCTGCACCGTCACATCATGGACGGCGTTGTGCTGGTAAGCCCTAGCGGCAAGCCGATGCACCGCGAAAGTGACCTGATTGACGTTTGGTTTGACAGTGGTTCTATGCCATATGCACAGTGGCACTACCCGTTTGAAAACAAGGATAAAATTGAGAACAACGGCGCCTACCCTGCACATTTCATCGCGGAAGGGGTGGATCAAACGCGCGGTTGGTTCTTTACGCTACACGCCATCGCTTCGATGGTTTTTGATAGCGTTGCGTATAAAACGGTGATTTCGAACGGACTGGTACTGGATAAGAACGGTCAAAAAATGTCCAAGCGCTTGGGCAATGCCGTTGATCCATTTACCACTATGGATCAATATGGAGCGGATGCCTTGCGTTGGTACATGTTGACCAATGCCTCACCTTGGGACAACCTCCGTTTCGACATGGACGGTCTGGAAGAGGTGCGTCGTAAGTTCTTCGGAACACTCCACAACACCTATGCCTTCTTCGCGTTGTACGCAAATGTCGACGGCTTCAAGTTTGAGGAAGCGGAAATCCCTGTGGGCGAACGCCCTGAAATGGACCAGTGGATTCTTTCAGAATTGCATTCGTTGGTGGCGGAAGTGGAATCGGGAATGGAGGCCTTTGAGCCTACTCGCGCGTTCCGTCCGGTGCAGGAGTTTACCACAGAGAAATTGTCGAACTGGTACGTACGCTTGGGTCGTCGTCGCTTCTGGAAAGGCGAATACGGACAGGACAAGGTTAGCGCTTACCAGACCTTATGGACGTGTTTGGAAACGTTGAGTCGTTTGATGGCACCGTTGGCGCCTTTTTATGCGGACCAATTATACCAAGACCTCTACGCTGGCATTAACAAAGAAGGCTTGAGTAGTGTGCATTTGACTTCCTTCCCTGAGGCCGATGTTAGCCTAATCAAGCCGGAACTCGAGAAAAAAATCAATACGGCGCGTAAGCTCACTTCATTGGTACTCTCTATTCGTAAAAAGGAAAATCTCAAGGTGCGTCAGCCACTTTCTAGAGTGTTGGTACCGGCGCTGAACGACAGCGATGCAGCCCTTTTGGAGAGCATTCGTGAGATTTTGCTTGCCGAGGTGAATGTGAAGGCGTTGGAGGTCATTGCCCCTGATGCTGGAGTATTCGTGAAAAAGGTGAAGCCAAACTTTAAGGCATTAGGGCCGAAGGTAGGGCGCCACATGAAAGCGGTCAAGGCTTTTGTAGAAGGCATGGACAGTGCTGCGATCGATGCTTTTGAAGCGGCCGGCTCAGTGACTTTCGAGGACCAAGGATTGCCGGTGACCATATCTATCGAGGATTGTGAAGTGGTGACGGAAGATATTCCGGGCATGTTGGTAGCTACCGGCGATGGCTTGACGGTTGCGCTCGACGCGGAACTGACAGATGCTTTGAAAAACGAAGGCTTGGCAAGAGAATTGGTCAACCGCGTACAAAACCTCAGAAAGTCTTCAGGACTTGAGGTAGTGGATCGTATTGATATCAAAATTGTGGCCTCTGAAGGGTTCCAATCAGCGCTCGCAGCATTCGTAGACTATGTCAATGCGGAGGTATTGGCAGATTCTATATCTTATGTTGAAAGCGCGGAACATCCTATGGATGTCGAAGGGCATGAAATAAGTGTTTCAATTATCAAAAAATAAAATTATTTTCGGTGCCTTCCCTAACCGACTTGGGTTCTGATTAACACTAGAAATTATGGCAGGAACAGAAAAAACAAGATTCTCAGACTCTGAACTTCAAGAGTTTAAAGAGATCATCTTGAAAAAGATCGAGAAGGCGGAGCGCGACTTGGATTTGTTGCGTGAGCAATTTGCCAACGACAAAAACAACGGTACGGACGATACATCGCCGCAGTTCAAATCATTTGAGGAAGGCTCGTCTGTGATGAGCAAGGAGAGCAATTCGCAACTCGCCGCGCGTCAAGAGAAGTTCATTCGTGACTTGAAGAACGCCTTGATTCGCATTGAAAATAAAACCTACGGCATTTGCCGTGTGACTGGAAAGTTGATTGAAGCGGAGCGACTAAAATTGGTCCCACATGCTACGATGAGCATGGAAGCCAAATTGAAGCAACGTTGAGAAAAGCCCTCTACATTGTCCTTGGTACCTTATTGATCGACCAGCTGGTAAAGCTGTGGGTCAAAACCACCATGTACCTAGGTCAAAGTCACGAAATCACTTCTTGGTTTTTCATCCATTTTACAGAAAACCCGGGCATGGCTTGGGGAATTACCTGGGGCGGTGTGGCCGGTAAAATTGCCCTGACCCTTTTCCGTATTGTCGCCATTGTTGGCATTGTGTATTGGCTGCGCCAAAGCTTGAAAAAAGGCGTGGGTGCCGCGGGTCTTTGGGGCCTTAGCCTCATCCTCGCAGGCGCCATCGGCAATGTGATTGATGGTTTGTTTTACGGAATGATTTTTTCAGATAGCTTGGGCCGAGTAGCGACCTTTATGCCTGAGGCAGGAGGCTATGCGCCGTTCTTGCAAGGCAAGGTGGTGGATATGTTGTACTTCCCGCTCTTCAGCGGAGAATTGCCGCAATGGTTGCCCATCTGGGGAGGAGAATATTTCACTTTCTTCCGTCCCATCTTCAACATCGCCGACATGGCCATTTCAACCGGAGTGGGTTTGTTGTTTCTCTTCCAACGTAGCGTATTTAAATAATGCTCGGGGCCATCGCCCATAGCATCGGAGCACATACACTCTGGTTGTATCCGGACGGCACCGCGTATTGGGCCGAAGAACACACCCTTTTTATTGCCGATGTACACCTTGGGAAAAGCGGACATTTTCGTGCCTTTGGCATCCCTACACCTAAGGGGATTCACACCCACGCCATGCGCCTGTTACGCACCGCTTTCGCTCGGTATGATGCAGCACAAATCATCTTTCTCGGCGACCTGTTTCACAACCTGCAGAACACTGAAACTCGAGATCTGCTGGAGTTGATGCAAGAGTTTGCTGAGCATTCCTTCGTACTGGTCAAAGGCAATCACGATGTGGATGTACCGGAACATTCCGCGCTCAAAGTCGTAGATCAGCTCGCCGTAGGACCTTTCCTTTGCCTACACGAGCCTCCAGGATCAAATTTCGATCTAAACATACCCTTCGACCTGGACCACATCCAAGAGCACCATACCAAAAGCTTCTTGCTGTGCGGCCACCTGCACCCGGGCGCTACCCTTCGAGGCAAGGGCCGCGGGCGCATCAAAATGAAGGCGTTTTTCTTCAACGACCACCTCGGGGTGCTGCCTGCCTTTGGCCCTTTCACCGGCGCGCATGCTTTGCAGGTAGAAGGCCAATACTACGGCATCGCGGAAGGTCGTATTCTTCCCCTTTTTTAACCCTATTTTAACGGGCCAATTCCCCTAGTTTTTCTTCTTTTGGGACACGAAAAAAAACTACGTTATGGAAGGTGCTCCAGATATCATTGCATTAAACGAAGAAATCAAGAACGAAAGCGCTTTTGTTGATTTGCTCAAAAGCGAATTAGGCAAAGTCATCGTAGGGCAAGAGGGCATGGTCGAAGGACTGCTCATCGGGCTTTTAGCAAACGGCCACATCCTGCTCGAAGGGGTGCCCGGACTTGCGAAGACACTCGCCATTAATAGCCTGAGCCAAACGCTCGGCGGTAGTTTTTCTAGGGTCCAATTCACCCCTGACCTCCTCCCCTCAGATGTGATCGGGACGCAGATCTACAACATGAAAGACCATGCCTTCGAGACTAAACAGGGTCCCATATTCAGCAACTTTGTGTTGGCCGACGAGATCAACCGTGCCCCTGCCAAGGTACAGAGTGCCTTGCTAGAAGCCATGCAAGAGCGCCAAGTCACCATCGGCGAGGAAAGCTACCCACTGCCCAAACCTTTCCTAGTCATGGCCACCCAAAACCCGGTGGAACAAGAAGGAACCTATCCGCTGCCGGAAGCACAGATGGACCGATTCCTTCTCAAAGTTCAGCTCGGATATCCTAAAAAAGAGGAGGAGCGCGAAATCATGCGCCGCCAAATGGGCGAAGGTTTTGCCGAACTACATGCGGTGGTGAGCTTAGAGCAGATTCTGAATGCCCGCCAATTCATTGACAAAATATATATGGACGAAAAAATCGAGACCTACATCCTCGATATCGTCTTTGCTACGCGAGCGCCTCAGGAGTATAAGATGGGCGACCTCGTGAATAAAATCAGCTTCGGGGCGTCGCCAAGGGGCTCGATAGCGCTCGCAAAAGCGGCACGCTGTCATGCCTTTTTAAGACACCGCGGATTCGTGACGCCGGAAGATGTGCGCGCAGTAGCACCGGCGGTGTTGCGCCATAGAATTGGCCTCACCTACGAAGCGGAAGCCGAAGAATTGACCACGGAAGATATCGTGAGCACGGTGTTGAACACTTTAATGGTTCCTTAATTCTGTGGATGCCCTCGAACTGCTACAAAAGGTTCGGCGCATAGAGATTAAGACGCGTCGACTTAGCGACCAACTCTTCTCCGGCGAATACCAAAGTTCGTTCAAAGGCCGTGGGATGAGTTTCGCCGAAGTACGCCCGTACCAAAACGGCGACGACGTGCGCAGCATTGATTGGAATGTGACGGCGCGCAAACGCAGTCCGTACATCAAGGTTTTTGAAGAAGAGCGCGAACTGACCCTGTTCTTGGTCATTGATATTTCCAAGAGTACTCGGTACGGATCGGCGCGGCGGTCGAAAGGGGATTTGTTGACGGAAATTGCGGCGACCTTGGCCTTTAGTGCGATGGGGAACAACGATAAAATTGGGCTCATTTTGTTCGCCGGTCAAGTCGAGAAGGTCATTCCTCCGAAAAAGGGCAAGTCGCACGTCATGCGCATTATCAAGACTATTTTGGAGCACGAACCTCAGCACGAGGGCACCAGAGTGGACCTCGCGCTCGAGCATTTATTGCGCATTCAAAAAAGACACAGCATCGTTTTTGTGATGAGTGATTTTATGGGCGAGCTCCCGGAGCGAGCCCTTAAAATAGCCGCGAAGCGCTTCGATTTGTGTGCCATTCATGCCTATAATGACCGGGAGCAACACTTGCCGAAAGTGGGGCTTGTGCCGGTGGTTGATGCGGAAAGCGGTGCTTTGCAATGGTTCCAAAGCGGCAGCAAAAAGTTTCAGCAGGCGCTGCAGACTAGACATTTAAAGCACAAAGCACAGGTAGCAGATTTAGCCAATAGAGCCGGTGCCGGGTGCATTGCCCTGAGCGATCAAGATGATTTTGTACCTCCATTACTCCAATTCCTAAAATCCAAAGGCCGATGAGAAGATTGTTGGTAGTGGCATTGATGATGGGATGGGCTGCAGTGCAAGCCCAAGTGGCTGCGCACTGGGATACCACGGAGCAGGTCGTGGGCGGCATGGTGGTTTTAGAGGCCGAGTTCGCCCATGAGGATGAAGTTGTTAGACCGGATACGGTGAGCGCGTTGGTGTGGCTCGGTGAGGAGGTCGACTCTACGGGAGAGAACATCGTGTACCGTTGGAGGGCCTTGGCGGTGGATACCGGCGAGGTGCCATTAGAAGGTTGGGCGGTGGAGCCGTTGGTTATTGGTTTTTTGCCAGCCATGGAAGGGCTGGAGAAGGAGCAGGACCGTGCGCCTATAGATGTGCCGTTCTCGCTGTGGTGGTGGATTTTGGCGTATAAATGGTGGTTGCTGGCCGGGGCATTGGTATTGGCGGGGGCCGGGTATGTATGGCGGAATTGGACCCCAAAACCGAAGAAATTCAAGAAGAAACCGTGCCTGAGGAGGATCCATTTGAGGTCGCGATGCAGGCACTGGAGGCAATGCGCGCGGATCGACCTTGGGAAACGGACGTGAAACAATATTATGTGGCGCTCGGAGATTTGGTGCGTCATTACCTCAGCATTCGCAGTGGATTGCCATTGTCGGAAAAGACCACGGAAGAGGCCCTTGCGTTGGTGAAAATGAAATGGACCGCGGCACAGCGGGAAGATTACGCCTTTATCATGAGCCGTGCCGATGTGGTGAAGTTCGCGAAGGGCACGATGGATGTGGACACGCATTTGGGTTGTTTGGCGAAGGCCGAGGCCCTCATTGTTGAATTCAAACCGAAGGACCATGGGGAGTAATTGGGAATTCGCGCAACCAGAGTGGCTATGGGCCCTGTGCATCGTCCCCTTGGGATGGGCGTGGATGATTTGGCGTCGTCGGGTCCAATTCAACCGATACCGCTATTCCCAACTCGACGGATTGCCCAGCAGCGCCCTCGGAAAGATTCGACAATGGACCGGATTGTTGCCCTGGCTCGCACTTGGCGCCTTTATCGTCGCTTTGGCACGCCCCCAGAGCTCGGAGGTCATTCAGCAGCCATCCCAAAACCTTGGGGTGGACATGATGATGGCCCTGGATATTAGCGCCTCCATGTTGTCCCGAGACCTGCAGCCCAACAGATTGGAGGCCTTGAAAGAGGTCGCACAAGATTTTGTCAGCGCGCGGACGATGGACAGGTTGGGACTAGTGATTTACGCCGGCGAGGCCTATAGCCCAGTGCCTCTGACGACCGACCACACCCTGCTGAACGGGCAGATTCAAGGCTTGCGCTTCGACCTGCTTGAGGGCGGCACGGCCATCGGGATGGGGTTGAGTACGGCTGTAAACAGGTTGGTGGATTCACAAGCCAAAAGCAAGGTGATCATCCTGTTGACCGACGGGGAGAACAACGCCGGATTGGTGGATCCCACGCAGGCGGCAGATTTGGCCCAGAGTTTAGGCATCAAGGTATATACCATCGGATTAGGAACCAACGGCATGGCACAAACGCCGGTGGCCAAGGACCCAATGACAGGAAGGTTGATTTATGAGCAACGCCCGGTCAGTATTGACGAAGAGCTCTTGCAACGGATCGCCTCTACTACCGGTGGGCAGTACTCCCGCGCCACCGACAATCAGAGCCTGAAAGAAATCTACGCATTGATCGATGCGATGGAAAAAAGTGAAATTGAAGGGTACCAATTCTACCGCTACAGCGAGCATTTCTACCGCTGGGTTTGGTTGGGGCTGGCCCTGATAGGATTGGAGTTATTGTTGAACCTCGTCGTACTTAAAACTGCATTCTAATGGCATTCAAATGGCAATATCCTGAGTGGCTTTGGATCGGACCTGCGTTGTTCGTGGCGGTGCTGTTGGCTGCCGTGTTGTTCCACCGTTGGCGCGGTGGCGTGTGGAAGAAATTGGGCCTAGAAGAACAAGGCAGCACCCTCACTACCGGTGGGAAGGG
>JAURAE010000029.1 GCA_030829675.1 Schleiferiaceae bacterium | reverse complement strand
GGGAACCGGTTTAATGCTGTCGGATCAAGATAAATCTGATCTAGTAGCGTTCCTGCATACCCTCACAGATCAGGCCTTGATTACGGACCCCAGATATGCTTCGCCGTTCTAGTATTCTACTTTTTGTTGCATTGTTTTCGTGTTCCACGGAACAGGAACCTTTCGATCTCGGTACCTATCCTATCATGGAATATCCGGTGGATAATCCGGAAAACAGCGAAGTAGCATCTTTAGGTGAGGCGCTATTTTTCGACCCTATATTGAGCATAGATTCGAGTATTAGTTGTGGTTCGTGCCATAAGCCGGAATATGCCTTTGCAGATCATGTAGCCATTACTCCAGGAGTGGACGGCGGCACCAGCACAAGGAATAGCCCTACGCTGTTGAATGTGGGCTTTCATCCCTACTTCATGAGGGAAGGCGGCGTGCCTAGCTTGGAGATGCAGGTATTGGTGCCGTTGCAAGAAGAAACCGAGATGCACCACAACCTTGTCGATGCCGTAGCACGTTTGAACGCCTCGCCCTACAAGCAGCAGTTCCTGCAAACCTTTGGGGACTCGGTGACCTCATTCAATCTGGTCCGAGCGTTGGCAAATTATCAGCGCACATTGATTGATTTCTCTCGTCCTATTGATTACTTACAATTGGACGCTCAGCCTATTTCAGATCAAGCGTATCAAGGAGGCCAATTATTTTTTGGCAAAGCCGGATGTGCGCAATGCCACAATGGGCCGCTCTTCACAGATTTCTCCTTTGCCAACAATGGCTCGCCAATCAACTTCGCTCAGGATATTGGAAAGGAACGTCTCACGAATGATGAATCCGACCGCTATACCTTCATGGTTCCTACGTTGAAACATGTGGCGCTCACGGCACCGTATATGCACGATGGCTCCATTGCCACGCTTCAGGCTGTCATAGAACAGTACAACCTAGGAGGAGAGGGGCACACCTACCAAGACGCGCGTATTGAGCCTTTAGGGCTTTCAAAAGAAGAATGTGATCAATTGTTGGCGTTCCTCGAAGCGCTTTAATGGCGGAAGATGACTTCCTCGTCGGCGACACGGCGACGCGGTCCCCAGAACCCTTCTTTGGTTCCTTTACCCACTGCGATGACCATGTTGATTTCTGCACCGCGCGGTAACTTCAATTGCTTCTTGACCAATTTCGCATCGAAACCTTCCATAGGACAGGTATGAAAACCTTGGGCTGCACAACTGAGCATGAAGTTTTCCGCAGCTAGGGCGCAGCTCTTATGTACCGAAATACGTTGACCCGCATGGCCTTCACCACGAACAATAGGACGTTGCAGGCCAACGAAAAACGTCGTCACACGGCGAAAAATCCCCATTAATCCAAAGCCGTCGTTGAAATAAAACACCGGCATTAGTGATCCGTAGTATTTTCTGCGAAGCTTTATAGAACGTGCGTTGGGATCGCCAATGCGCTCGGCATCTTTATCAATCCAATCTAGGTGCCATTGTCTGCGCTTTCTCCACAGATCACGACGCGTTACAAAGACCACCATTTCCTGGGCGGATCTCGCCGCCATTTGACTTAAACAAGCCTCTACCATCTTGGCCTTCGCCTCTGGGCTTTTGGTCCAATGAAACTCCCACAGCTGCATATTGCTGCTGTTCGGGGCAAGAGTGGCATGTTTCAGGGCTTTTTCAATGACCTCTGCAGGTACGGGTACCTCAGGATCAAACTTGCGATTCGAAGCGCGGAAGTCGATGATTTCGTCAAAGGTCATATGCTGCTGTTTTTAGGGCATCACACGGGCCCAATTTGCCAAATGATGGTGTCCCTCATGTTGTGAAGGCAGGATATTTCTGTACTTAACTTCTCCATCTTTAACCACCCAAAGTACGCTTGAGTTCTGCTCTTCGATGAAATAACCACCGCCGGGCAATTCGTCGACCAAGCTTTCGGTGAACGAGAAAATTTCTTGCTCCTCAAAGATTTCAGGGTAGATGCGCTCAAAAGTGCCCTTGCCTAAATGGTAGCGGAGCACCCCTGAATATTGTGGCTTTACCTCGATAAGGTTTTCGGCAAGACGGTGTTGGTCAGGGCGTTCTCCCTTGAGCGTCTGTCCGCCGTTGTTGAAGAAGATGATGGTCGAATCAGATTCAATGTCCACATCGTGTTGCGAGATAAAGGAACCTTCGATCAATTCTACCACCTCTCCTGTAGTAGGGCGGTAGTGCATGATCCACGAGCCGGTTCTAGAAGAAATGAATACATCCCCTTTGAGCATATGCGGTCCATCTTCCAAGACGGGCTGAATATCATTGATGTGTAGGGGATCCCCGGGAGAATCGGATTTGATCAACAAATGGGTAAGGTCATTTTCTATGAGAATTTCCGTCACACTCTTGTGGTAGAGAATACGACCGGTTTCCGCATCGAATTGGGTCAGGGTGTTGTCGATGAACGGAAATTCTCGTCCGTCAATATTGAACCTCGCCCCATAGTAGATGTGTTCGCCCTTGTCCTTGGTGTAGGTATTGGCCCAGAAGGTGTTATCAGCCCCCATGTTGATGGCATGGTGGTGGGCGATGGTATCCTGCTTCCACAGGCGCTCACTGTTCTTATCAATCTTGATGATGCCGGTAACTCCGTTCAAGGAATAGATCAAACTTGAATCTGGCAGCATCAAAGAGTGCATGATGCGGTTGTGAGGATTCGCAAGACGGTCCACCGACCAAGTCTTCAATTCTTCACCAGTACGTAGGTTGATGATGGCGATGGTGCGTTTCCAATTCGCATTGGCATAGCTGGTCAACACTTTCACATCCTCCTCGAGCTCGTTGAGCGGCTCAAAATTCTCTGGCGAGGGCACGAAGACTAGGGGAAGTCGCTCTACCGCTGCTTTTGCAACCATTAATCGGTCCGGAAGCGTAGTAAAAAAGGTAATGGAACGACTGACCTGATGCGGTACCCATTGTTTGCCTTTTGTCGTTTCGCGCACCAACCAGCCAAAGAGACTGAGCAGGGTCAATAGAATCACAACATTGGCAAGATATACGGGAATCTTGCGGAGGATAGATTTTAGCATAGTGTCCAATTCATTGGGCCCTAAAGGTAAGGCAATCCCTTCTTAAATCTCGAGGATCAATCCGATGGTCGGAAGCAATCTACCCGTATCACTCTGAATGAGCTTCATGCTGTATTTACCAGCGTCCATCGGGTCAACTACCGGTGCTCCCGCCTCATCACGTTCCACCGTCAAATACGGCATCAACGGAATATCAGAGCTGGTGAAGTTTTGCAAATCCAAGAACCAAGTCAAACTGTAATTCTTCTTGTTGTAGGTCTTGTCCAATCGCACGTCGATCACACTATAAGCTTGCAAGCGCTCGCCCATTACTTGGTCCACATCGAAAATTCCGCGCTGCAACACGTCCCAGTTCGCTGATACCGCACTCAGCTCTGTATCGAACGGAGTATAAGGCGTTCCTGTAGCCCAGCGGTATTTGGCCCCAATCTGCCAGCCCTTGCCCCATACTTTACCCAGGACAAGGTTGATGTTGTGGCGGTTATCCCAAACAGTTGGTGTCCATTCTTGTGAAGCATCCAAGCGAGTTTCGCTGTACCCAAAGTTGTAGCTCATCGTCCACCAGTAGGTGCCCTTAAGCTTTTGTTGTAAGAATAGTTCTAACCCGTAGGCACGGCCCTGGGCGCGTGAAGAACTTACTTGGTCCCCCACAGCCACATAAGCCCCAATGGCCTGCGAAAACGCCATTTGATCTGCCCATAGATAGGGCATTTGGCGGTAATCCTTGTAATATCCTTCCAGTGAGAATCGATATGTCTGTCCGTTTTGGAATTCGATTCCGGTGGCAGCTTGGTTGACTCGGCCCGCATAACTGTACCGCGACCAATTATTTGCTGTATTCGCCAAAATCGTAATCGCCGGAGGCAACTGTGTATAGCTTCCCAAGTTTCCTTGCACCGCCCAAGAGTCATTCAAATGGTACTGCGCACTCATGCGAGGGGAGAGCTGGGCCAACGGATTCATCGTGGTCATGTTCAACGTATGCATGTCCATTCGTACACCCACGCTAGTCGATAATCTGCGCTCTAGATAATGACGGGTCAAATGTGTGAACGCACCAGCACTCATGAAGTCCTGCTGCGCCAAATAATCCACCGTATCAATGCGCTGCACAGCCACGTCGTTGTTGTAGCGTACGTTCCACATATCCAGCCCATAGTCTCGAAACACAAGATTCAGGCCGTATTTCCATTGCCAATCCTTGCTGACCACATGGTGGCTCACTTTAAATCTAGTGTTGGTCTCGCTGCTGTTGTACGCTAATTGTCTATCTCCGTCCAAGCCTGTATTGCCAATAAATTTCTCGGCTTGGTTGCCCACGTGATCGCGGCTTAACACGTATTCCCAACGGCCGTTGTCGGTGAAGGAGCGGTAACGCGCACCCAAAACTTCCGTTTGCTGCGTCCCTTCAGGGATGTAGCCCACATTGTAGAGTAGGGCATCGCTGCCACGGCCATCGGTGTACAATTTGTAGTCGTCCCATCCGCCTACGCCGATGATGGTAAGGTCTTTTCTGGGACCAATTTTATGATGAACACGCAACTGCGCATCCTGATACGTCGGCAATACCGGAATATTGAACAGCTTGAAATAATGCTGTGAGAAGCTGTTGCGGCCGCTCATGGTGATCAAGGTCTTGTCGCCCACAGGTCCTTCGAGCGTAAGACCATAATCCGTTCCGCCTTGCGTAGCTCGCACTCCCCAACGGTCGGCACGTGCATTGCGACCTTCGAGTTGAAGCACACCAGATAAGGCATCGTCCACATCCGCCGGAAAACCGCCAGTGACTAAATCCATTCCTTGGATATGATCAAGGTTGATAAGACTCACCGCGCCTCCCGAGGCTCCTTGGATGCTATAGTGGTTTACGGTTGGAAGGGAAATCCCGTCCAACAAGTATCTGTTCTCGTTCGGTGCTCCACCACGCATGGCGATAGCGTAGCCGAAGGATGGTTTGGGCAATACACCTGGGAAATTCTGAATGACCTTACTCAAGTCCAGTACTGCACCCGGCATGCGCATCATTTCAGAACGGTTGATATTCTTAATGCTCAACGGCGTTTCTGGAGTGCGATGAAATGCATCGGCACGCACTGCGACCTCGTCTAATGAGGTGATGCGTTCCACCAACAAGCTCACAAATTCAGGCTTGGTCGAGCGAATCTGAACTTCATGCAAGGTTTGGATCTGACCTGAAGGGCTGATAGCACGCACATTGTACAATCCGGTAGGGAGGGATTCAAAGACAAATCCACCCTCCGTATCAACGGTGGTTTTTTGGGTAAAAGTACCTTGAATGACTTCCACGGTCCAATTATTCAATGGACTGAGATTCAGTGCATCAAGAGCTTCGCCTTGAAGTGTGCCGGAGTTTTGAGCCCAGCTCGAAAAGGAGAGGAAAAATGCGACGGTTAGGTAGGGGGAAACGTTGCGCATGTCTAAAAAGATTTGACCGCAAAGTTAGGGTCCAAATCCCATTTGAGACCGCCGAAATCTTAACTTTTTTGCGCCTTCACCACCGCTTGCCAAGGCCCTGCATTGATGGCTTCAATGCCTTTGCTCTGAAGCATAGCTTGCGCATTGCCAGCACGTGCGCCTGAGCGGCAGCACAGCACTACAGGACCGCCTTTCTTAGCGATTTTGGCAATGTTCTTTTCAAACACATTCAACGGGATATTCTGGGCTCCCTTGGCGTGACCTTGGGCGAATTCCCCTGGGGTACGTACGTCGATAATAGGTGCGCCACCGGCAATGGCTGATTGAAGTCTTTCTTGGCGTTTGCCGCCACCGAATAAGAAGGAGAGTAGTCCCATGTTGTGCTTTGCGTTTAGAGCGACAAAACTCGTGCTTGTTCTTGCAATGGGCTGTGCGCTGAGTCACACCTACAGCAGGTGGTCGGCGGCTATGCTCGCAATTTGAATGTTCTGCTTGGTGTTCATCGTGTACCCTAGACCTAGGATCCATCCCTTGACCATGGGGATGAGCTTGTGGGAGGCAAATTGTTCATCTTCGTTGTAGTCTACATCTATGGTGATGGGGATGTTCACCTCTTGCGTACGAAGAAATTCAGCGGTTTCTATGCTGTCCTGCGCCTCTTTAAATAGGCGAGTGATCATGTCATTGATGAGCGGTTCCCGGCGTTTGTGGTAGATGTAATGCACGCCTTTGCCGTGGTGCCGAAAGGCAATGACCGTGACGTAAATGGTTTGGCCGCCAATGTTTTGGGAATCGGACCCTACACTTAAGGTCGCCGAAGGGTGCGCCTGCAAATACGATAGAACGTATGCGGCGGGATTTTCGATGGTAGTTCCGTCTAGTTTCCGATATTGCACCTGCATCAGCGTGAAGTTCAAAAATGTTTTCGAGAGAAGAAAAAAAAGACCTCAATACTTCCTTTTTCAAGCTATTTACTCAACGCATGTCTAGGCATAAAAGTTTGGGCGGGGGAGGAAGTCGATGGGAAACCTACAGAACGGGTGTGCGCGGTATTTTCTTCCGATTGCTCACGTTCCCCGAGGTTGGACTGGCCATAGATTTGCAATTCAAGGATGAGGAAATCCGTGCCTTGTTTTATGACCAATTCGAAGAATTCAAAACCATGCTCAACGGCCACATGGGAGAGGAAATGATGTACGAACCTCGCATCATGCTGGACAGCGGTGTGCCCGTAAGTCGCATTTGGGTAAAGCTGGAAGGGGCCTACTTCTATGATAAAGCCCAATGGCCTGCCATCATTGACTTCTATGAGGCCAAACTATTGGCATTAGATGAATTCTGGGAGCTCGGAGGGGAAGTGATCAAAGCATTGGCCCGTTAAGGAATCAATCGCTTCAAAACTCTTAGTTTGTGGGTATGACGGCCCAATTCTGCATTATAAATCCCGCTGTGGTCTAAACCATCCACTCGAACTCGGCCGGAGGCATGGATAATTTTTCCATCTTCAAGGACAATGCCCACGTGGGTGATGGCACCTTCCGCATTATCGAAAAACGCCAAATCCCCGGGCAAACACTCCTCTAAAAAGCTCAATGTCTCGCCTTTCTTGGCTTGTTGACTGGCATCTCTTGGAATACTCGAGCCATATTGGCGGTACACCATCTGGGTGAACCCGCTACAATCAATGCCGAAGGGCGTTCGGCCTCCCCAGAGATACGGTGCGTTCAAATATGAAAATGCAGTATGCACCAAAGCCTCTCGAGTTCCAGTTCCCTTCGTTTGCTCTCCTTCAAACTTAAATACTTGGCCACCAATGGCCGTAGTTTTTCCATCAAATAGAGGCAATAAACTGCCCTGAGGAATGAGTGTGGATTTAGCGGCATCTTCGGCCTGAAGCAACTGTACGGTTTCGCTACAAACGTGGCGTTCGGCAGATTGAATGCGGTGGAAGTCTTCGATGTTAAGTTCCTGATATTGAAGGTTATCGATCCAACCTTCATAGAGGTCATGGTGCAGCCTTATACGTGACCATTTTACCTGCTTCTCGAGAATCTCAAAGGTCTCCCCAAAAAGGACGACATTGACCAATTCTGCTCGGTCAGATGCCTCCGCTCTCAAAGGAGCGCTGCCCAAAAATGCGATGCCTAGATCTCTATCACTCATGGAATTCTAAATTAGCACACGCATGCACCACATTGCCAAGTATTGCTTCATTTTTTACACAAAAAGAAAACCCCAGCCGAAGCCAGGGTTTCATCATTTTCAATAGGCTGATTTACAACCGTTCGATCACCATAGCCGATGCTCCGCCGCCACCGTTACAAATGGCCGCTGCACCAATGGTACCGCCGTTTTGCTCCAGCACGGATATCAAAGTGGTCACAATGCGTGCACCAGAGGCACCCAGCGGGTGGCCTAAGCTCACGGCGCCGCCGTTAACATTGACTTTCGATGCATCCAATCCTAGTATGTCCGTATTGGCCAATCCCACTACTGAGAAGGCCTCATTAAACTCGAAATAATCTACCTGATCTAAGGTTTTGCCCGCCTTGGCCATTGCCTTGGGAAGCGCCTTGGCCGGGGCCGTTGTAAACCATTCAGGCTCCTGCGCTGCATCCGCATATCCAATAATTTTCGCCACAGGTTTTAGGCCCAATTCCGCCGCCTTTTCAGCACTCATAAGCACCAATGCCGCAGCACCGTCGTTCAAGGTAGAGGCATTGGCCGCAGTGATCGTCCCGTCCTTTTTAAACACAGGACGCAACTGAGGAACTTTATCCACGTTCACCTTGGTATATTCTTCATCGCGATCAAAGACCACTGGGTCGCCTTTGCGTTGTGGAATCATGACAGGGACCACTTCCTGATCAAATTTACCTGCCTCCCAAGCCGCAGCACTGCGCTTGTAGCTTTCAAGGGCGAAATGATCTTGTGCCTCACGTGAATAGTTATGCTCGCTCGCGCACAATTCCGCACACAATCCCATGTGTTGCGCATTGTATACATCTGTCAGGCCGTCCTTCACCAAACCGTCTACCATGGCAATATCACCCAACTTAACGCCGGTGCGGCTGCTAGGGAGGTAGTGGGGGACTGCACTCATGTTTTCCATGCCGCCAGCCACAATGACCTCTGCATCACCGGCCTTGATGGCCTGTGCAGCCATCATTACGGCCTTCATTCCTGAAGAACAAACTTTGTTGATAGTGGTGGCAGGTACGTTGCTGCTGATGCCGGCAAAAATGGCTGCTTGACGCGCCGGTGCCTGTCCGACATTGGCTTGAAGGACATTGCCCATGTAGACTTCATCTACTTGGTCCGGTGAGATTCCTGCTTTTTCAAGAGCTCCGCTGATGGCGGCAGCCCCAATTTTAGGAGCGGGTAGGGTGCTTAGTGCACCGCCGAAACTGCCCATAGGTGTTCGGGCAGCACTGACGATTACGACTTCTTTCATGTTCTGGTGTTTGATATTTGGGTTCTTGTCAAAAGACCCTACGAAACTACTAAATTGGTCCCTAGAAAAGAACAAAGTCGGATGAAAGGATTGGATTGGCTTCAAAGTCGCCAAAAGTGGGCATATTTTATAGTAGTAGGTGCTGTGAGCACCGCTCTGATTTTCCTCAGCATTCCTTTCAAGGCCCAATTCCAATACGAATACCGCCTCGGACAAATTTGGTTGGAGGATGACCTCATCGCTCCCTTGGATTACGTCCTTCCCAAATCTTCCACGGAAATGGAAGCCTCACGCCAAGCACTAATAGACGCCAAAGACCTTTACTACGATTACAACTATCGTATCGAAGATTGGCAAAACTCGTGGAGGGCAGATAGCAGTCTCTTAGACGATATGGAAATATGGCAACGCAGAGGGGTAGTGGAGGCGCTCCCGTCGGAACAGCACCAAATATTCTTGCACAACGGTACACCATTAGATATCTCCAACGCCCTGACCCCAGAGGCCATCCGCGCTGCCTACGGCTTGCCAGATAGTATCCAAATTACACCAACCTTGTTGCTGAACACCTCCATTACAGATTCCGCACTGGCCTACAAGTTCGATGCCTTAACCCCGAATAAAGGAATCATCACCAAAGGAACACCCATCATCCTCCGCGGCGCCACCCTGACCCAGGACAAATTTGATATGCTCAAAGCCCTCGAGGCTAATTACGATGGCAGTGGCGAGGAAATCAACCTGATGGGTAGAATAGGTGCCTTAGCTTACATCCTCATTCTCATCGCCGCCATCGCGGTCTACCTAAACCAATACGACCCTCAAATCCTTGCGCACAGCTCCAGCCTGAACTTGTACATGTTCGTCATTGCAGGCGCCGCCATCGCCACTTTGTGGTCGGCATCGATCTCATTTCTGAACCCCTTCGTGGTCCCGCTCGTGCTCCTACCAGTCCTCCTTCGAAGTTTCTTCAACGATCGTCTCGCCCTAGTGTCCCACGTATTACTCTTATTGCTCGTTGCGCCATTTATCAGTGGTGCCGTACATTTTATGGTGGTCCAATTCGCCGCTGGACTCATCACCCTCTTCAACATCCGAGGCATTTACAAAAGGAGCCAGCTCTTCCAAAGCACCCTGATCATCATGGTCGTCGTCATTATAACACACATCAGTATTTACCTCATCCGACAGATTGAGTGGAGCACAGAGGCTATTCAACCCCTAGTATCGTCACTTATAGGCGTCCTCGTCCTGCTCTTTATCTTTCCACTGATTTACTTTTTTGAGCGCACGTTCCGGGTGGTTTCAGATCTCACGCTCCTCGAGCTGAGTGATACCAACAACCCACTATTGAAGCGTTTATCCAAGGAAGCACCCGGCACGTTCCAGCACACCATGCAGGTGGCGAATTTGGCGGAATATGCGACGGAATTGGTAGGAGGGAATACGTTATTGGTGCGTACTGGCGCCCTGTACCACGATATTGGAAAAATTGCCAACCCTCAATATTTCACGGAAAACCAAACTTCGACAGCTTCGCCACACGATGAGCTGAGTTACCTCGAAAGCGCTGAGATCATAATTGGGCACGTGGCAGATGGGATTGAATTGGCCAAAAAACAGCGTCTTCCTGATATTGTCGTAGATTTTATTCGCACGCATCACGGGACTTCGCGTGTGGAGTATTTCTACCGCAAGTTCAAAGAGGACCACCCGGACGCCAGTCAGTTCGAGTCTTTCCAATACCCAGGTCCCAAGCCATTTTCAAAGGAGACGGCCATCGTGATGATGTCGGATGCAGTGGAAGCATCTACGCGTAGTTTGCCGGAAAAAACACAATCAAAGCTCAATCAAATGATCGATAAAGTCATTGATCATCAGCTCACTACGGGGCAATACGATAACGCCGATATTACCTTGAAAGACATCAATACAATCCGGGACGCGTTCAAGAAATTTATGCGCGGGGTGTACCACGTGCGCATCGAATATCCCAAAGAATAGGACGGGTGGTATTATGTTCAGGTTTAGTGTGTTATAACCTAGGAATTTGGTGTTATTGTACACGTTTTGAGACTGGATACAAATTATTTCGATTTTTCTTGTGATAAATTCACATCGTACCCTTGCGCAAATAGATTTTACGGCTAAATTTGCGCTCCCTAACGGAAAGGTGGCAGAGTGGTAATGCAGCAGCCTGCTAAGCTGTGGTCGCGATAGCGTCCCCTGGGTTCGAGTCCCAGTCTTTCCGCGAAGAGAAGTTCATTAACATGTTCGGGAAGTGGCGCAGGTGGTAGCGCATCTGGTTTGGGACCAGAGGGTCGCAGGTTCGAGTCCTGTCTTCCCGACAACTTCTTCTCCTCAATCTATGGGTTTGGACTCGTAGCTCAGCTGGATAGAGCATCTGCCTTCTAAGCAGACGGTCGCAGGTTCGAGTCCTGCCGGGTTCACGAGAAAAAGCAGTATAACCCCGATGCGGTAACGCGTCGGGGTTTTTTTGTGCGCAAAAAAACACGAGCCCGAGCTTGCGAGGGGGATTGGTTATGGGATAAAATTGGTCGTTACATTTGGACGATATGATTGTTGTAGGGTCAATTTGTATCATTATTCAGCTTTTGAGCAGTATATGATGAAAATCGTCGAAGGCGTTCTAATGTATTCTTGAGTTCTGATAATCAACAATTTGCAGTGGATATAATATTGAATAATTGATATGATTTCGATTATTAGAGAAAAAGAAAGGGATATAATTGGTACATCTGAATCAAATTGAGATATTAGTAGCTCGCTTAACTAAATGCTTTTTAGCTATGAAAAAACAATTACTAACTCTGTTGCTAGCTTTGAGTTCAGTTTTCTGGACAGAGGGTTATGCACAATGTACTGTATTGACGGGTCCTCTGTCTGAGAATTTTGATTCTCAATCTGGAGGTTCTTACACCAATGCAGATCTTCCGAGCTGTTGGGAGTATTATAGTACTAATACCTACCCATATGCTTATGTAAGGAACTATTCGTCTTATGCGAATACCGGTTCAAACGCTTTGTACTGGTACCGTTCTAGCTCATCTTCGTATTCAGGGGATACAGCAGCGGTGATGTCGCCTAAGTTCGATTTATCCAGTGGTAACTATGAAGTGAAGTTCTACACTAGAGCTCTCTATACAGGTACCTACTACAATAACGTGTATTATGTGGGTGTTTGTGATTCTGCGGGTACACCAAGTTCTATCACTGTGGTGGATACCTTCACGATTTCATCAACGACGTACACGGAGTACACTGTAGACCTGACCTCGACGGCTGGTGTAGGCAGTGGCGATTCACGCGTTGTGTTTATGATGATTGGTGACGGTTCTACTTACGGTTATGCGTTGATTGACGACGTCAAGATACGTGTGAAGAGCTCATGTAATGACATCTCTAACCTTGCTGGGTCAACGACATCCACAGGTGTTGGCCTTTCTTGGGATGGAGACGCGGCGCATACGAGCTACACTATAGAGTACGATACAGCGGGCTTTACTCCTGGTACTGGATCAACGATGACCGTTACTGTAGATACGGCACACCTAACAGGTTTGACGCCGTCAGTGAATTACGATTTCTATGTAACGGGTAATTGTTCTTCGACAAGCTCAGGATATCCGTTGAGTATTACTGTAGCGACACCGTGTGCTGCTGTGGCGACACCGTACACTCAGAATTGGGACGGTACAAGCGCCGGTTCATACACGAACCCAAGTCTTCCAACTTGTTGGGAGTACTACAGCAATGGTACTTACCCATACTGGTATGTAAGAAACTACAACCAATACACTACTCCGAACGCGTTGTACGGTTACATGTCGAGCGGTACACCAAACGGCTCTACCTATGGCGATACAGCTTTTGCAGCTTCTCCTGAGATCCAAGGATTGGACAGCGCGACTAAGCAGATTGAGTTCTGGGCTCGTAAAGACTGGGCATCGGATCCTGGTGTAGTACTTCTAGGGGTAACGGATGCGAACGCCACGCCAAGCTCATTGAAAATCATAGATACGATCAACTTGAACAGTACTACGTATGAAAAGTACACGGTCTATCTAGATGCTGCAGCGGGTATTACTACAGGTGATAAGCGTGTAGCATTTGTATGGTTGTATACTGGAGCTGCGGATTGGGCGTGGATTGATGATTTGACTATTTCTGATATTCCACCATGTCCAGAGCCATTATCTATTGGATTGACAGGTGCTACGCAAACGACGGCTTCATTGACATGGTCGTCATCGTCAAGTGCGTTTAATATTGAAGTGGGTCCTGTAGGCTTTACACAAGGTACCGGTAGTGTAGGTACTTCAACAACCAATGCATACACTGCTACTGGTTTGGCCTCGAACACCTACTACGATGCATATGTAATGTCCAACTGTACAGCTACTGGTGACGGTACATCAAACTGGGTTGGACCATTTACCTTCAAAACGGAGTGTGGTGATTTCATCGTGCCTTTGACAGAAGGGTTTGAGGGATACACAAACGGTGGTTCAACAAATCCAGATCTTCCGGATTGTTGGGATTACGTTAAAGTAGGTTCTAACAGTACGGGGTATGCTATGAACTATAATTACAGCTATTACGCAAATACAGGTAATAATGTACTTAGATTCTACGCTTACATTGGTAATTCGTCGTACGAAGGGGATACACTTGCGGTATTCTCACCAAGAATCGCAGGCTTAAATCTTGACGATAAACAAGTGATCTTCAATGCTCGTGGTGCATCGACCAGTTCGTACTATGTGCAGCGCGTAATCATCGGGGTTTCTGATTCCTTAGGAACACCTTCGTCAATTACGATTGTAGATACGATTAACTTCTCGGGAACAACGTACAATGAATATACTGTAGA
>JAURAE010000028.1 GCA_030829675.1 Schleiferiaceae bacterium | reverse complement strand
ATGAGGAATTGGCCGGTAGATGGCAATTTGTTCCAACCGGTATCCAGCGCACCATTGAATGTGATATGGCAGTATTGGCTATTGGTTTCGTTCATCCAGAGCACGAAGGTCTCGTGAGCAGTGCAGGCTTATCAACGGATCCACGAGGAAATATTGCTGCAGAAGGCTTCAAGACGAGTATGGAGGGTGTTTTCACGGCCGGGGATGCGCGCAGAGGGCAGAGCTTGGTGGTTTGGGCCATCGCTGAAGGTCGTCAGGCAGCTAATGCGATTGATGTATCTTTAGCAGAAAGCTAAAGACCTTGAAATACCTACATATTGCCGTTTCTGCGCTGCTTTTGGCGTGTACACCTGAAGAGCAACCCATAGAAATCTCATTATTTAATGGTGAAGACCTGAGTGGTTGGCACCTGTACAACGAGGAAAAAACACCCTCAATTTGGTCCGTCGAAGAGGGATTGTTAACGTGCGATCCGAGCAATGACGGTGCTTTTGGCGATCTGGTGACGGATTTTACCTACGAGGGCGATTACATTTTTCGATGCAGTTGGCGGGTCGATTCTGCGGGCAACAGCGGTATGTTCTTTCATGTATTAGAAACTCACAGCCTCGCTGCTCCCTGGATGAGTGGAGTAGAATACCAAATTCTTGATCACAGCGATACCACCAACCACAATTACGGAGATCCTACGAGGATGAGTGGTGCTTTATACGGATTTCAAGAATTGCCAGATTCCTCCCTTTATCACCAAGGGGACTGGAACCAAACAGAAGTTCACATGAAAGGCGGTGTGATTACCTATTTCTTAAACGGGATTCAGACAGCGCAGATGGATTTGAACAGTGAATCTTGGAAGGCAGCGGTAGCCGCATCCAAATTTGAGGAGTACGACACCTTTGGTAAGCCAAGAAACGGACGTATAGGACTACAAGCTTGGAAAGGGCGTGTCCAATTCAAGGACATCACCCTAAGACGTTAATTGTTCTGCAGTGCGTAGGCGTTTAGCGTAATCGCGATACTTAGCCACACTACATAGGGAGTAAGCAGCCAGGTAAGCTGTGGTAGATAGGGCTTTGCCTTGATGGCCATGAAGCCGACCACAAAGACCAACAGGATGATTTCAATTAAAGCGATTCCCATCCAATGCAGGTCGAAGAACAGTGGATTCCAAAGGATGTTCAGGACCAATTGGACCCCATAAATCCATAAAATAGTCTTGCTAAGTGCTTCAATTTGAACGGCTTTGTTCATGAAAATGCTTAAACAGATCATGATCAAGGTCCAAGACACACCAAATACCCAACCCGGAGGTGTCCATGGAGCCTTATTGAGGTTGGTATACCAACTGCCCATGGGGCCTTCGCCCATCAAGTAACTGCCCAACGCTAGGGCACCAAAATTCAAAACGAAAAAGAGGAGGAGTCTCATAGCTTATCTTTCATAAATGCAGCGGTGAACAATCCAATACCCATACCTGCGATAATTCCACCCACCATGGCGGTTCCGCCTAAAATTGGAATAAGCATAAAACCTAAGCCCATACCTAGGAACAGCCCGCCACCAATGGCGAGTCCTTGTCTTGTTGAAACTTTATTATCCGACATATAGCATGATGATTGCAAGGATGATTCCACCTACAGTGAACCAAAGTCCTTTCTTGAATATAGGTGATTTTGGCACGAACATAAAGAAGGCGCTAACGGCAAAGAAGAATAGCGACGCCCCAAAAAACATGTTGAAGTAGTATAATGGATCGTTGGTGGTGGCTTTATGCAAATGCGTTAGCTTGTCGAGCCAACCGGGTAGCTCTTTAGCTGTGAATTTCGCTTCCCCTGTCTCAGGATTGTAGGCACCTTGCTCAAAAACTAAGATCGTACCGTCGTTATCAATTACTTTAAGATCGCGTATTCTCAAGGCAGGGCCCAGTGTTTCTTCGGTTAGGCCTGCTTCTACAGTGATCTCTTTTTGAACCTCTTGTTTGAAGGTATCGGTGTTTCTAAAAATTAGGGTAATGCCTGAAACGGCATAAATCATCATGATTCCGGCTAGGAAAAAGCCAAGGTAGCGGTGTAGTACTCTGAAGGTGAGCATAATTTGTTGGGGTTTAGATGCTGTAAAGATAGCACAGATTTAGCGCTGGCCGTTCCATTCCCCGTAAAATTGGTCCAAGTATGCTTCCATAAATTCGTGTCTTTGTTCGGCAATTCTTTTTCCGCTCTCTGTGTTCATTAAATCCTTGAGCAGGAGGAGTTTTTCGTAAAAGTGATTGATGGTAGGTGCCGTCGATTTCTTGTATTCCTCCTTGGTCATATTGAGGTTCGGGGCGATCGCTGGATCGTAAATGGCTCTGTTTTTAAATCCCCCATAGTTGAAGGTGCGCGCAATCCCAATGGCACCGATGGCATCTAGTCGGTCGGCATCCTGGACAATGTGGAACTCAATGCTGTGGTCCTCATGTACGTTGGCGCCGCCTTTGAAACTGATAGCACGAATGATAGATGTGATGCGATCAATGCGGTCCTGAGGATAGTTTTGGGAACGAAGCCAGTTTGCGGCTGTTTTGGGTCCAATTTCCTCGTCACCCGCATGAAACTTTGAATCTGCGATGTCGTGGAGAAGCGCAGCTAATTGGACCAATTCCATATCACATTCCTCTTCCTTAGCAATGAGCATCGCATTCTTCCAAACCCGTTCGATGTGGAACCAATCGTGCCCGCCTTCAGCATCAGCAAGGGTTTTTTGTACAAACCCAATGGTATTTTGAATAATGTCAGACATGAGAACAAATGTGATAAATTCGGGAGAGGTAAACCTAAGCACAATGAAAAGAATATTACTCTTAGCAACATTTATTTACTCATCGTTCTCATACAGTCAAAACGACAATGCTCTGCATTTTGATGGAGTAGATGATTATGTGACCACCACTAAATCCAGTATTCAAGGTAATGCAGCTCGAACATTCGAGGCATGGGTAAGGACAGACGAAAATTGTATTCCAGGTGCCGCTGGAGGCGTTCAACAAGTGATTGCGGATATGGGAACTTTTTCGAATGGAAAGCGATTTACATTCAATTTACTTTGGTCGAATTCCATCAGAGTTGAAATAGGAGGGTCTGGCGTTAGTGGCACTGTTGCTGTCAATGATTCTGATTGGCACCATGTAGCCGCTGTATACGACCCAAGTGCACAAACTAAAGTTCAGTTGTATGTTGATGGCGCGGGATGTGGGTCAGGAAATTTCACTGCTACACCAAACACTTCTACCGGAAATGTTGTAATTGGAAGAAGAATTGATGGTGTTAATCCTTTTGGTGGGGACATCGATGAATTCCGCCTGTGGAACATCGCATTGACGCAAAGTCAAATCCAAGCTCATATGAACGGGGAGATTTGCGCCCCTTCGAGTAACCTCGTGTTGTATTACACGATGAATGATGGAGTTGCGGACGGAAGTAATTCCTCAAATACGACCTTGACGGACTATGCGGGCACGAATAATGGGACCTTGCAAAATTTTAATTTGAGCGGCTCTAGTTCGAATTGGACCTATGGACAAAATTTAAGTCAAACCGTGTACGACACAGTAGTAGCAACGGCTTGTAGCCAGTACATGATTCCAGATAGCAGTGGCTATTGGGATGTGACAGGAACCTACAGTTGGACCTTCAACCAAGTGTCTGGAGCATCAGCAGGTTGTGATTCCATCGTTACCTATGATCTCACCATTGATACGGTCGATACTCGGACTTCGGTGAACGGTATTGTGCTATCTGCATTGGCCACAAATGCCTCCTATCAATGGGTAAACTGCGGCGATAGTTCGTTGATTTCAGGGGCCAATTCCGCTACCTATGTCGCCTCCGCCAATGGCGATTATGCGGCACTCATCACACAAGGGAATTGCACCGAGTGGACGGATTGTATTTCGGTCACGACCATAGGGCTGGAAGAAAGATCTCCTAATGGAGTAGTGGTCTACCCAAATCCATCCAAGGGAACGGTGTACGTTCTGCATGTGGAAGAGGGCGTAAAGATGGAAATCCTTGATGTTTATGGTCGAAAAGTGGGAGAGTCTGCAATTGAAAACGGCACCATCGAATTGCCGACTCATTTGGTCAACGGAATGTATGTCCTGCGCAGTGCCGCGTTGGAATCGCCGTTGAAATTGCAACTGTTGAGATAATTGGATTTTTATAAGGGCCCAATTTCATTCAACCTCGTACTTTAGCACTAGCAATCGATTCCACGTTGTTTTCATTGACTGTTCCGGCGACCACCGAGAGTAAATGGATGGACCTACTAGGGGTAGCCTTAGTTATTGGCGTCTCCATTTCCTTAGGTTTCCATCTCACAGTACGCGAAGGAATTCCTATAGGCTACTTCTCTACGTTCGGGGCAGCAGGTTCTATGATGGTCACCAGGTTAGTGACCAAGCGCAATAACATAGGAAACCTCATCGGATTGCTCACTGCAGTGAATTCTGCCTTTGTAGATTATTACTTAGGCAACGAAGCAGCCTTCTTGACGTATCCCATTTCATTCCTGGGAGCCGGAGTATCCTATTTGTATTGGAAACGTAAAAAAGATCGTGTCCCGCGCAAGATCGATTATGTGTACTTCATCAACATTTTGATCGCCTTTGCCTTAGGGATAAGTCTGAACTACATTGGTTTCACAGATTTTCTCTCAGCACCAATTGGAGATAAAATGTCGAAGTTCACAGTGACGGCCATCATCACTGGGATTACGTATTCCGGAATTCTAAATACGCCTCGCATGTATGCAGATTCATGGGCAAGCTGGCAGGTATATAATATGCTTAAGCTCTACCAAAACATTCTGTTTGGCAACATTGCCTACGTCGCTAAATACGCGTTCTACATGGTCAATGCTACGCTTGCATGGATCGTATGGCACCGAGTTCGAAAAGGAGAGGATTACAGCGCCTCCTAACGCACCAAGATTCCCTGTATTTGTAAGACGGGAATAGGGTCCATGAAATTGGCATCAATGGTATGTGGGCCAAAAATGTATTTCCGATCCTTCATTTGACCATCTTCGAAAAAGCTGATCCAATACTCGTTGAATAGATCAAAAACCTCGGGCATGATGGGTTCTAGCTTCGCTGCGCTTTTTGCAGGAAGCACCTTAATGGACTTTCTTAAGGTAGCTGTTTGTTTGCCTCCTTTTGTTTCCAAGTCACTATATCCGCGGCTCTGAATCATCAAATGTTCTAGTGGACCTTCAGTATCATTGATAATGTGTACCCACCAGTTCTTATTGCCTTGTTCGTCTTCGCGTTGAATGGCTGCGACGTAAACATTTTTAACCTCTGGAATGATGATGTCTTTTTTCAAAGCTGAGTCTTTGTTTGCAAATGTACTGCAGGCTTATCACATACTATTGTCTCAAATATGAGTCATAATTATTCAGTTATTCGATTTAGATCTGTATAACACCGTATAAAAAGACATATAACGGGATTTTTTGAATTGTGGGAGCGTTTTAATCGAGGGTACTTAGCACCATAATCAAAACACAATTCGTTATGAAATTCAAATTAACTACCCTTCTTACAATGTTGACAGTAGCATTGTTTGCGCAAAAGACACCATCCGTGGCAGTCTTAGACTTTGATACCCGAGGATATAATGAGGTAGAACGCTACCAAATCATTCAAAAACTTACCCTTGAGATGATCAATATGGAAAACTACGAAGTCATCGATAATTATGATGTCGAGTTCATTTCTAAACGTGATAGTATCGACTTTACAGGATGCTATTCAAGAATCTGTTTGAAAGAATTAGGAGAGAAGCTCGAAGTGGATTTTATTCTTACCGGCTCTATGAACTTGCTCGGTGAGAAAGTAAGTACAACGGTCAGATTATTCGATGTAGCTCAAGGCTCTTTCGTGAACAGTGCCAATCGCAATTATGTGGATGTACCGAAGAATGACCTTTTGATGGCTGAGCTAACCTTGAAAGATATGATGGGCTTGGAAAACGATCCGGAATTGGTCCGTAGAGTGACTGTAGCTAACGATTATGAGAACATATTAAACAATCCTTTTGACCGCACTATTGTTGCAGAAGGTCCGCGTATGGGCTTCGGATTTGTTACTGGTGCTAATGCTCAAATTCTAGCCAAGCCAACAAGCGAAGGAGGTTTCAATCAAAAAATACCTATCATGTCTCAGTTCGGTTACCAGTTTGAAAAAGCCTACATCACCACAGGAAATTGGCAGGCATTGGCTGAATTTATTCCCTTAGTCAGTGGACTCGAAGCCAACCGCTTTGTGCCAAATGTTACCGTGCTCAATGGATTGCGTAACAACAATTCTGGATGGGAATTTGCCTTCGGGCCAACACTAGATATTACTAAAACGATGGATGGTCAACTCGATTCTCGCGGAGTGTACGGTGTGAGTACAGCCTTGGTATTCTCAGTAGGTAAAACAGTAAAAAGCGGGGAGATGAACTTCCCAATTAATGCGTATTTCATCCCGCCAAAGGATGGCTCGTCTTTTAGATTCGGATTATCTATGGGATGGAATGCTTCTTCAAAGAAGCGAATGTTTGATTAAGTCAAACGAATTTGTGTAACGACCCCTTCAAGCTTCGGTTTGAAGGGGTTTTTACTTCCCTATACAGAACTTGCTGAAGATGTTAGCGAGCAGGTCGTCGGTAGATATTGTACCGGTGATTTCGCCTAGTCCATCGAGCGCCAACCGTAAGTCCTGAGCCAATAAATCCCCAGGTATGCTGAGTTCTACTGCTTCGATACTTTTATCTAGTGCCAAAGCGGTTCTGCGCAAAGCATCGGCGTGGCGAGCATTCGTTACAATGGTTTGTGAGGCGCTGTGTGAAGTCCAAGCAGTTGCTTCTTTCAATGCTGTTAAAAGCTCCGTTAGTCCGTCTTTGGTTTTTGCGGCTATCTCAAAGATTTGTCGATTCGAATCTTTCAGTCTTGATAGAATTTCTGTCGTATCCGCTTGATCGGATTTATTGATGCACAAGAACAATTCCGCTTGAGAAGCTGATTGTTCCAAATGTGCAATGCGCTGCTCTAAATCTGCTTCAGGGGCCGTGGCGTCAATGAGGTAGAAAATAACATCTGCTTTTTCAGCTTGCTCAAACGCCTTTTGGATGCCAATTTTCTCCACATAATCTTCTGTCTCACGAATACCTGCAGTGTCAATTAAGCGATAGGTAAGGCCGCCGTAGTTAAAGGTGTCTTCAACGGTATCTCTTGTGGTACCCGCAATGGAACTAACTATGGCGCGGTCTTCGCCAAGCAAAGCGTTGAGTAGGGTGGACTTTCCAGCGTTTGGGGCGCCGAGGATCGCAGTGGCAATACCTTTCTTCAGTGCATTTCCGTACTTGAAACTATCAATCAACGCATTGACCTTTGTTTTCAGAGAATGCAGCATGTCGAGTAGATCTTTCCTTGATGCGAATTCTACATCTTCCTCGCTAAAATCTAATTCTAACTCAATCATCGAAGCGAAATGCACCAGTTCTTCTCTGAAGGTGGTGATTTCGTTGGAGAAGCCCCCTTTGAGTTGACGCAGAGCCACATCGTGCATGGTTTTGTTCTCTGCATGAATCAAATCTGCTACGGCCTCTGCTTGGGCAAGGTCCATGCGACCGTTCATGAAGGCACGCATGGTGTATTCACCTGGATCGGCTAGTCGAGATCCGGCTTCGAGCAAGCTTTCCATGATGCGGGCGACGATATAAGGGGAGCCGTGGCAGCTGATTTCAAAGCTTTCCTCGCCAGTGAAGCTCTTGCCTTCTTCAAAGAAAGTGATCAGGACCTCGTCAATGTGCTCACTTGCGATGCTGTAATCCCCGAAATAGGCTCGGTGGGATTCAAGGCCCAATTTCTGTGCGCGCTTCGAGGTAAAGTAAGGGGAGAGGAGTGCGGCGGAATTGGCCCCACTAACTCTAATAATCGCTAGCGCACCCACCCCCTGGGGCGTGGATAATGCACATATGATATCGTCTCTCAGCATGGCGCAAAGATACATCGATAAGTAATGAGCAAAGAAATTTGTATTTGAAGGAAACCCATTACGCCTTGGGTAGTACATTTGCCGAGTATTTCACAGAAAATCGATTTCCAATGAGCGTTTTAGTCAACAAAGACTCTAAGATTATTGTCCAAGGTTTTACCGGTAAAGAAGGCACGTTCCATGCCACTCAGATGATTGAGTACGGTACGAACGTTGTAGGTGGAGTGACTCCAGGAAAAGGAGGCATGACCCATCTTGACCGTCCGGTATTCAACACAGTAGCGGATGCCGTTGCGAAAGCGGGTGCAGACACTTCTATCATCTTCATTCCACCAGCATTTGCTGCTGATGGTATTATGGAGGCTGCTGAAGCGGGTATCAAAGTGATCATTTGTATCACAGAAGGTATTCCCGTAGCGGATATGGTGAAAGTTAAAGAGTACTTGAAAGACAAAGATTGTACGTTGATTGGCCCTAACTGTCCGGGTGTAATGACGGCTGGTGAAGCGAAAGTGGGTATTATGCCCGGTTTCATCTTTAAAAAGGGTACCGTGGGTATCGTGAGTAAATCAGGTACTTTGACCTATGAAGCAGTAGACCAGTGTACGAAAGCTGGTTTGGGTCAGACTACGGCTATTGGTATCGGTGGTGATCCTATTATCGGAACAACCACGAAGCAAGCGGTGGAGTTGTTGATGAACGACCCGGAGACTGAAGGTATTATCATGATTGGTGAGATCGGCGGTCAGCTAGAAGCTGAAGCAGGTAAGTGGATCAAAGAGAACGGCACGAAGCCAGTGGTAGCGTTTATTGCGGGTGAAACTGCACCGGCAGGACGTACGATGGGCCACGCAGGTGCGATCGTAGGTGGGGCTGAAGATACAGCGGCTGCCAAGAAGGCTATTTTGCGCGACTGTGGTATTACTGTAGTTGATTCTCCAGCAGATTTGGGAACGGCTATGGCTAAATTGCTGGGTAAGTAATAAGACTATTGATAAGTATAGAGCCGCTTCACTATGTGGGGCGGCTTTTTTGTTGCCTTTGGCCGTACCTTCGTTCTATGAAAGAAATCAAATGCCCCAAGTGTACCCAGTGGTATGAGGTAGATCCAGCCATGGATAAGTACTCGTACACGTGCAGTGGGTGCCAAGCGCCTTATGCTGTGAAGACTGAAGTTCAGTTGGAGCGTGAGGAGGGAATGAAGGCCCCAGTGAGCAAGCCGCCGCTGACTTGGAAGCGCTTTGGGGAAATGCATTGGGCGTTGGTGATCTTGAACAACATTGGCTTCATTATTCAGACCATTTTGTTCATGATTGGCACAATCATCGGTATCTTAGTTGCACCACTGTAGAGCTATGGAATTTCTATCACCTAAAACGAAAGAGCGTATCGCGAAATTGGAGCAAGAAAATGCCCAGTTAAAAGCGGTTGCTCAATCCCAACAAGGGAAGTCTTCGGGTGCCCTTGCTTTGTTGCCATGGGGCTTGGTGGTCATTTCGAGTGCCATAGCGGTCTTTTTATTCCTTCGCCCCTCGGGACCTTCTGAGGAAGAAGTAGGGGCAATTCAGGTTGAAATGTGGCGCAACGGAGAGGTAGTGGATACCGTTTTAAAGCCCACTACTGGTCTTGTTTTTTCAATTCAAGTTGGAGCGTATAAAGATTTGGATATGAGCGAATTAAGCCATGGTCTTTCGGCTATGTCATTTTCGCAAGACAGCGCATATACACGCATCAAATTAGGCCAATTTGCTTCCCTTCCGGAAGCACAGGAATTTTTGGAATTGGTCATAAATATGGGATTCGAACGGGCTTTTATTGTTGCGTATAAAGACGATAATGCCGTAGGTTTGCTCTCGAATAAAACCGCACTTAATTAAATCATATGGGTTTACTTTCAGGAAAAACGGCCATCATTACTGGGGCCTCGAAGGGTATTGGTAAAGGAATTGCCGAAACTTTCGCTAAAGAAGGCGCAAATGTTGCCTTTACCTATTTGAGTTCTGTAGAAAAAGGACAGGCTCTAGAAGAAGAATTGAAACAATACGGTACTACTGTCAAAGGATACCGCTCGGATGCTTCTAAGATGGAAGATGCTGAGGCATTAGTGGCGCAGGTCGTTGAGGACTTCGGCGGCGTGGATATTGTCGTAAACAATGCAGGAATCACTAAGGACATGCTATTGATGCGCATGACTGAGGAAGATTTTACTCGTGTGATCGAGGTGAATTTGAACTCTGTATTCAACATGACTAAAGCGGTGCAGCGTACGTTCTTAAAGCAACGCTCGGGCTCTATCGTCAACATCAGCTCAGTAGTAGGTGTGAAGGGAAATGCAGGACAGGCCAACTACGCAGCTTCTAAGGCAGGTATCATTGGCTTTACGAAGTCTGTGGCATTGGAATTAGGTTCACGCAACATTCGTTGTAATGCCATCGCACCTGGATTTATCGAGACTGAGATGACGGCTGTATTGGACGAAAAGACTGTTCAACAATGGCGCGACGGCATTCCATTGAAACGCGGCGGTAGCCCAGAAGATGTGGCTAATGCTTGTTTGTTCCTGGCGTCAGATATGAGCGGTTACATCACCGGTCAAGTCATGAACGTTTGTGGTGGAATGTTGACCTGATGACAAGTCTCGGCGCAGCTGGTATAGCCTTATTTGTAGGCGCTGCAGCAGCGTTCGTTTTATATTATACATCAAGTAAAAAGCCAGAGTCCGTGTGGATTCTGGCTTTTCTTCGTTTTGGTTGGATGGCATTGCTAGTCTATGCCATTCTGGCTCCGGCACTCGAGAGGAAGCAGGAGGTAAATCGACCTCAGGTGCTTTGGATTTTAGCGGATACTTCTCGTTCCGTAAAGGGTGATGCGATGCGTCTTGCAGAGGAGATTCATGATACACACCAAGGACAGGGGTTGCAGTGCATGACCATACCATATGCTAATGATGCCATTCCTGCTCAGCAGCCTTGGATTTATGTTGGTGATGGGCATATTGAATCAATACATTCCTCGGTTACTGCGCCAGTAGGGATGTACATGATGCCGGCCAATCCGCTCGATGCACCGTCTTTGGTTCAGGGTATTTCAGTCCCGCCGCGTGTTGTGGCCGGTTCTGCCTTTCCTTTTAAGGTCCAATTATCTCAAGGAGAGGTTGATCTCACCGTTCAATGGAATGGCCAGCAACTGCAGGGCGTAGAAGGTTTGTTGAAGGCACCAGAGGTATTGGGCACCTATGCAGTAAAAGTTGTGGCAACCTCAGGTAGTCAAATAGATCAGATGACTGTTTGGGTCCAAGTGGAGAAGGAGTACCGTAAAGTGGGACTTTTGAGTGATGCTGCGCATCCGCATGAAATGATGGTGCGCCGTTGGGCCAAAAAACGTCGCTACGGTATTGTGAATGAACGCACGGTTTCGAACATCATTACCATTGGTAAGGTGTCCGCCCCCGAGGATAAGGAAGTATTGAAGTTGAGTGGGGGATTGCCCAATGCATTTGATGTTACTCACGTGTACAAGCCTGGAAAAACCTCATTGCCCCATGAAGTAAAACTTTGGACTTCACAGGAGCGCATGCTGGATTTATCTCAGGTGCACTGGTACCGTTCGGCCCTAGAAGATGAAAAAGTCATTGCTGTTTTTGAGGATTATTTGGACCAATTCATTGCACGTACCACACCGCCTCGTATCTCCTACAGTGGAAATTCAAATCCGCTCAAGGGACAACAAGCCTCTTGGACACTCGCGCTCATAGGGTCAGATGGCTTGCCAAAGCAGGCCAGTAGTAGGGTTGAGATTTGGAAAGGAGAGGAGCTCATAGATGTTCCTGTGGTTGAAGAAAGTGAATCTAGCATCTATGACTTTACTACCCAATTCACTGCAGCTGGCACTTTCGACATAAGAATGTCCATGACTCGTGATGGTGAAGAATTTGTCGCTCAAGAGCGCGTAGTGGTGGGTGAGGGCGATATTGAAGCCGTCCGTCCATTCAATCAAAGATTGATGAACGAGTGGAGGCAAAAGGCACAATGGGTCGCTAGCGACACCAACACCGCAGCCTATGACGCTTGGGAATTGGAGCGTCAGACGATGGAATTGGCCATAAAAAATCCCCAGCACTACACGTGGTGGTACTGGGGACTTGCATTGTTGCTTGCCGCATTAGAGTGGGTACTCCGCCGTCGTCAAGGCTTGATTTAAAGGTTGTTCATCAAGAAGTTGTTCAACTCTTCTGGCGATAAGTTCTTTCCAACGATTACGCCATTATCGTCCAACAAGATGTTTTGAGGAATGTATTGAATGCCATAGTACACGGCGATTTCATTTTTCCAAAAGTTCAAATCGCTCACTTGTGGCCAAGGCAAACCGTCGGCCTCAATCCCTGCTTTCCACTTCTCAGCATCTTGGTCCAAGCTAATGCCGACAATGTTGAATCCCTTGTCGTGGTAAGCGTTGTAAGCAGCTACTAATGCTGGGTTAGCAGCGCGACAAGGGCCACACCATGAAGCCCAGAAATCTACCAATACATAGGTTCCTTCGACGCTCAAGATGCTCAATAGCTCACCTTCAGGGGTGGCTTGAGTGAAGTCTTGGAAGTTCGCACCTACCTGGGAACGTTCGAGTTCTTCGATTTTAGCTTGCAGTTTTTCGTAATCTGGACACGCGTGGTATTCTTCCGAGATTTGGTCGCGTACTTGGATGAAATCCTCGTAGGTGATATCTGAAGTAGCTTGACTGAGGATGATGGCTGCACCGAGCAAGTTGTTGTTCTTCGCAAACTTCACCACAGATTTAGATTGGCTCGCGATGAGGTTCATTGCCTCTGCGCGAATTTGTTCTTGAGCTGCAGTATCGTTCAACGTCATGGCATCACGGAACTTGATCTCAAGCATGCCCATGGTATTGTTAAAAATCTCGCCGCGTTGGTTGAAAACGGTCACAGAATCTTGGAAGGCACCTGCTGTGATGTTGTACCCTACGATAGAATCGAAGGCAATACTAACATCTGTTCCCTCGTGGAAGTACATGCCTGGTGCGCCGAGTTGTTCGATTTGCACCATTACGTGTTGCGGCAGGATGTCGTCTATATTCACATCTAGATTACCGCCATTTAGTTCACCTTCGAACAGGATTTGGTTATCTTCTAGGGAGATGCGCACAGGGCTGTTTCCGGCCTCTGGTATATCTATGGAAAGATTGAATGTTCCTTCAGGAGCCGAACAAGCGGCCAAAAAAGCAGCACTTAGGGCTGCCAGGAGAAATTTCTTCATTGCTAATGATTAAGTTTACACTCCGCAAATTACATAGAAGAGATGAAGAAAATCGTTACCCTAATCACAATCTTAGTTTTTAGTGTCCAATTATCTGCGAAGGAAGGCATGTGGATCCCCATGCTCCTGAACAATAACATCGCAGAAATGCAAGCGATGGGCTGCGAGCTCAGTGCCGAGGACATTTACAGCGTAAACCACAGCTCCTTGAAAGATGCTATCGTAAGTTTTGGCGGTTTCTGTACGGGCGAATTCATTTCTTCCAAAGGACTCGTCTTGACCAACCACCACTGTGGATACGGCCAGATCCAGAAGCAAAGCTCGATGGAGCACAACTACCTAAAGGACGGTTTCTGGGCGCGTTCCATGGACGAGGAGTTGAAAAACCCAGGGTTGTTCGTGGAGCAATTGGTCTATATGGAAGATGTGACCAATTCCTTAGTGAACTCCGGTGATAAATTCAAAGAAATAGAGGCGGCCTTGATTGAGGCCAAAGAATTGGACAACCCAAACCTCACGTACAAGGTCGTTCCATTTTTCAATAACAACCAATTCTTCCTGTTGGCCACCATCAAATAC
>JAURAE010000027.1 GCA_030829675.1 Schleiferiaceae bacterium | reverse complement strand
CGCGTAACGAAGACATTCGCATGCCACAACCGGTGGCTCCTACCCTCGCCAACCCGCTCGATCTGCTCTACTACAGCTTCGGAAAACGCCCGAAACAACTGCAGGCCCTACGCCAATTGCAACGTGAGGATTATTACCGTCAAATGCTCGAAGAGGGCAGCAACCGCCAAATCATTGAAGAATTGACGGGCATTCCGAAAGCCGAAATGGAGGCTTTCATGTTCTATTGCAAATATTCCGAAACCGAAATCCGCACCTTCAACGATTACCAATTCCTCGTGTCCCTGCTCGATTGTTATGAAGAATACGAGCGTGAGAAGGAGCGTCAAGAGGCCTTGGAGAAATACGGACGCTGATGAAAGAATACCTCGACATCAACCGCAAGCTTTGGGACCATTGGGCGGATTTGCATCCCCGATCGGATTTCTACGATGCCGAAGCGTTTCGCAAGAATCCCATGACCTTGCACGAGATTGAGAGGGCGTTGTTGCCGGAATTGGCCGGGAAAAAGGTCCTGCACATGCAATGCCATTTTGGACAGGATACACTCTCGCTCAAGACCTTGGGTGCCGCCGAAGTTTGGGGGCTGGATTTCAGTCCTGTGGCGCTTCGCGAGGCGGCGGCACTGGCGCAGAATTTGGGCATGGAAGCGAATTGGGTATTGGCCAATGCCACTGAGATTCAAAAGGAGTTGGTGGGCCAATTCGATTTGGTTTTCGCCTCCTATGGCGTATTAGGCTGGCACCCCGACATCAAGCCGTGGATGGACGCGGCCTTCTCCTATTTGAAACCCGGCGGTGAGCTCATCATGGCGGACTTCCACCCTGTCCTTTGGATTCTCGACGAGAATTTCGAGCACATCGCCTACCCCTATTTCAACACCGGGGTCATTGAAGAGGAGCGCGAAGGGAGTTATGCTTCGCCGGAAGCCAAACGCATGAAGAACCAAACATGGAACCACCCCATCAGCGACATCATGCTGCCCATTGTGGAGCATCCAGAACGAGATTTGGTGTATTTCGGAGAAACGAATTGGAGTCCTTATGCCCTGTTTGAATCCACCTCCCCATCCCCCGGTCGCTATCAAATCAAGGGACGCGAAGGCCTATTCCCGTTGGTCTATTCGCTAAAGGCACGCAAACTGTGACCTAGATTCCGCTCGAGGTGGGACCAATTATCGTACTTTGATTCCACCAAAAGCAACGCAACATGAAAACATTGGTTTCCTACCTCACCACCGCCATCGTCTTAGTTACCTTGGCACTACCCACCACACTACACGCACAAACTGAACACCAGCTGGTGGTGCAGATGGTCGACAATAATCCCAAAGTTCAAAAAGGGCTCATCAAGCAACTCAATAATCTCAAAGACGGATACGGCAACACCATCACCATTGAGGTGGTCTGTCATGGACCAGGCTTAGACCTATTGCATAAGGAGCGTACGGAATACCGCGAAGAACTACTCGCCCTGAAAGAACGCGGCATCATCTTCTTGGCGTGCGAGAACACCCTCAAAGGCCGCGACATCCCACGCGATGCCATCATGGAAGAATTTGAATTTGTCCCTATGGGCATCGGCGAAGTCATGGAAAAACAAGAGCAAGGTTGGTCCTACGTTAAAGGTGGGATGTAGACAGAACGCTGTTTGAGCCCGATGAGCAATTACCTTTACATGGGCTAGATTCCAAAAGCGAAGGTGCTCGATTGCACGAACGGGCAAGCCGCGTATCACAAGAAATCTTTCCGCCAGGGTGCGGTAACAAAAAACCCGCGCTCCGCACGGGTTTTCTTTTAATCAATTCTATCTGTAGTATAGATTCCGAAGGTGGCAAAGAATCGTTCAATGCCGAACCAAAACCCTATTCGATCTAGCATAGGATTGAGCCACGGTGTGTATGTACAATAACTACGCGTCTCTGGTTTCGTATGATGATGGGCATGATCGTGAGGCCGTTGAATGATTCCAATTTTCTGTAACCAATTAATTAGGGCAGGCTTCTCATTCGGGAACATATGGGCCCATTGATGCACAATATTCGCATTTGCGCCAAGGATACCGATAAACCACCATTGCCAGCTCACCGTCCCCGTTATTAAATACACACCCAACAACATGGCGCCAACACCTACCCACCCGCTTTTACACAGGTACCAGTAACTACGGGTAGTCATTCGGCGTGGGTTCTCGTGATGCCAAGTATTGATCTCGATAATAGCCTTGCCCAAGAGCGGCATATCTTCTTTACCATAGCGGTCCATCCAGAAGTGTACTACCCCTGTTAAAAAGTCCAGCAGTAAGTACAACCCCACTACTTCTAACATGATCGATAACGTTGTCATAATTCAAAATGGTTTTCTTCTAAACTAGTACTGACCAAGAACCGTCGTTCCTTTCTATCGATTCAAATACAAGGTATAGACCTTACAAAAATTGATAAAATGCGTTCGCACAGTGAATTATTGTTTCTTTTTTGAGACAAATCTACCCCGCCAAATGAACACTAAATAAAATTTATAGTACTTGGTATTGCATAGTACCTAATTTTACCTATAACTTTGTCGCAAATTCAATTGGATCATGAAAAAAACCCTTTTCCTATTACTATTTCCCGTAGCCTTGATGGCACAACCCAAGGGATTGGCAGACGACCTTTACGAGGAATACGAGCCCAAACCGTATATCGGCGGATTCAGCTTTGGCGGCTCCTTACTTAGTGCCCTACCCCTGGATATAGATTTTGCCAACGGAGACCTTGAACGCACCCTTAATGGTGAAATCAAGCGTGTTCAGTGGCTCAGAGTATCCGATGATCGCTATCGCAAAGAAGTAACCAACGACTGGCAAAAGTTCTTGGACCGTGCGGGGTATAAAAAAGTAGAACTCGAAGAAGATAATGGCGAGGTGCATTACCTGTACTTCCGAGGAAGCCGGACCAAATTTGATGAGGCTCACTTCCTAGTGACCGAGGAGAGCAACACCATATTGATCACCTTCTACGGAGACTTCACCCTAAGCAAGACCCTGCATGAAGATTGAGAATACTAAAGCACAGATGCGTAAGGGCGTCCTGGAGTATTGCATTTTAGGCATACTCAGCAACGGTGATGCCTATGCCTCTGATATCATTGAGCATTTGAAGAATGCAGAACTCATCGTCGTAGAGGGAACCCTTTATCCACTATTGACTCGATTAAAAAACACGGGACTCCTCGAGTATCGCTGGGAAGAAAGTACTTCGGGACCACCGCGCAAATACTACTCCCTTTCTACCGAAGGAAAGGCATTTCAAAAGGAGCTGAAAAGCACTTGGGATGCCCTTCAAAAAGCCGTTGAACACATCACTACCTCGAATTAACGCCCCATGAATAAGACAATAAATATCAACCTAAGCGGCATCATCTATCATTTGGACGAAGGTGCCTACGAGAACTTTAATCTGTATTTAAATGCGATCAAGGACCGATTATCCCACGAGGAAGGCGGCGCCGAAATAGTCGCAGATATCGAATCACGCATCGCGGAAATCTTTTCCATGCGACTTTCTGAAGGCAAACGTCAGGTTGTAACGCAAGAAGATGTTGACTTCATCATCTCTACCCTCGGGCGCCCTGAGGATTTTGCAGAGGCTGCTGAGGAGACGGAAACCACTCAAACAGAAACCAAACGCAGATTCTTCCGTAACCCAGACGAGACCGTTATTGGCGGGGTCTGCAGCGGTATTGCAGCCTACTTCAACATTGACGTGGTTTGGATTCGCGTGTTATTCTTGGTGCTGTTGTTCTTTACGGGAATTGGATTCATCACCTACATCATACTATGGGCGGCCATTCCTGAAGCGAAAACCACTGCGCAAAAACTCCAAATGCGGGGGGAGCCGGTAAACCTGGGCAACATTGAAAAGAAGTTCAAGGAGTTCGAGGCCCAGGGTAAAGCGTTCGGAAAGAAGTTCAAAAACACGCCTAAAGGATTTTTTGATTTCATCACAAATACCATTGGAGCCATCCTTGGATTCATCCTCAAATTCTTTGGGATCGTATTGGCCATAGTTGGTTCAGTAATCGCCTTTACCCTTATCGTTGCACTGATCGGGGTGTTTGGCAGTACTTGGAATCTTGGCGGCTTTGATTTCATCGATATCAATGGCTATATCTACGGCATGGACGGGGCGCAGGCCTTGTTTGGATCGGGGTGGCGTTTGATGTCATTGCGCGTGGGAACCTTGTTGACCCTATTGATGCCCCTCTTTGCCCTGGTGGTATTCTTGGCCAAATTGTTTGGGAAATCGATCTCGAACGCACGCCTACTCTCCTTCTCAGGCATTGCATCATTCATCATAGGCTTGATCCTCATTTTTATAAGCGTGGGATCGCTGGCCACGGATTTTAAAGAGCGCTCCACCGAAGTGGAAAAGATCACAATACAAGGAAATTCCCTCGTCCTCGAAGCCGATATATTAGAGGAGTCCACAGGATTTTTATTTGATATTGACGATGACCAATTAAGAGTTGAAAACGTCCGCTTCAACATCGAGCGAACCAATGATAGCACGGCCCACTTAGAATTGAAGCATTCGGCCAGCGGTCGTAACCATGCTGAGGCGAGACAA
This sequence comes from Schleiferiaceae bacterium, assembly GCA_030829675.1. Taxonomy (GTDB): domain Bacteria; phylum Bacteroidota; class Bacteroidia; order Flavobacteriales; family Schleiferiaceae; genus UBA10364. The sequence continues at coordinate 9,422 of JAURAE010000027.1, read as the reverse complement.
CGTGCACAGCGATTTGATTTTAAAACCGAGCAAACAGGAGAAACACTGCGATTAAGCGAGTATTTCAGTGTGCCCGAGGATGCGTTGTACCGTGGGCAAGACCTCAAGGTGACCTTGCGATTGCCGGTAGGAACCACCGTATTCTTGGACCCAAGTCTTGAAAACATCATTTATGATCTCGAAAATGTGCAGAACCTGTGGGACGGCGACATGCTAGGACATACCTGGATCATGACCGAAAGAGGTTTGGACTGTGCCGATTGCCCCGTAATCGAATACTATTCAGCTGAAGATCTCGAGGAAACGATCGAAGAAGAACTTGAAGCGATGGACGATGAAATCGATCGAAAGATTGAAGAGCTAGAGCTTGAAATCAAACGGTTGAAAGACCGCTAGGCTCGTACCCCTGAGCTAAGAAAGCCCCTGCCTTAAGCAGGGGCTTTTTTTATGCATATGCTATGTTGAGTACGGCAAAAAACACAGTAAGCACCGCTATGACCCAAGGGCTCTGAGGGTTTTTCGTATTGCCGCCTGCCGTGGCCCGTGCGAACAATGTGGCAAGGACGAACCACGAAATATAATTGGCCACAGGAACTTCGACCTCTGCCCAAGTCCAAAAGCCCAATTCTATCGCGACAGGTTCGATCAACACGTCCATCAAAACCATAGCCGTTCCAGTGATGAGCGATTTTGCCCACGCATTTTGCGTCCATCGTTCCGACAAATCAAACCAAGCTCGAATCAACACCCACCATAATACGCCAATCATAAGAGGTGTACTGAATATTCTCGGCCCTAAAGCCGTTCCATAGGTATAGGCGCCAAAAGGCCATCCAGTATTGGTGCCAACTACCTCGATAATATAGCCTAATACAATGGGCGCCATGTAGAGCCCCCAATTCTTCGGACGATCACTGGCCAGCAGGAAGACGACCAACATTAACAGCAGGTTATAGGGCGTAAGGAATACGAAATTTTGGCGCCAGTCGGCCCCAAGCAAAAACAATCCTATGGTGTGGAAAAAGATGAGGACGTAGCCACCGTACTTGGCCGCCAATAGTTGGATTTTTCCTAAATCATTCATCTTCTTCGATCCATTCCGCGGCAATTTTACCACTCAATATACATAAGGGCACACCGCCTCCCGGATGTGCCGATCCACCACAAAAGTACAACCCTTTGACCGAGCTACTTTTATTGGAATGCCTTAAAAATGCCGCCATTCGCTCGTTCGAGCTTGTTCCGTAGAGCGCTCCGCCCACACTAGATGTTCTTTGCTGGATTTGCGGCGGGGTTAAAATTTCCTCGGTTTCAATCAAGGGCGTAATATCTTGTCCCAGTACAGCGGACATGCGTTCAACAAGCTTGCGTCGAACTTTACCCACTATATCTTCCCAGTCCTGACCTTGATCGTAGGGTACATTCACCATCACAAACCACGAATCCTTACCCTTCGGGGCGTCATTAACCTCTAATCGGTTGGAAATATGAACATAAATGGTTGGATCCTCCCAAAATGGCCCATTGGTACGAATCCGATCGAACTCTGCTTTGTAATCTTCACTGAAGATGATGTTGTGTAGGTTCAATTCTGGGAAGGTTTGTCCTATACCCCAATAGAAAATCAATGCGCTAGAGCTAGGTTCTTGTGCCAAGGTCTTCTTCGGTCGACGCACCTGCTTAGGCAATAATTCTTGATATGCGTGTTTGATATCGGAATTGCACACCACTAAGTCATACATCCGTTCCGCCCCGTTGACCACTACGCCGTGTATTTTCTTCTCCTCAATGAGAATTTGCTCGACTTTAGAATTCAGCTCAAACTGCACACCTAATTCCTCGGCAAGTTTGGTCAGGCTCTGGGAAATAGCGTGCATTCCACCGACGGGAAAATGGGTTCCCATACCGTGTTCCAAATGCGAAATCATCTGCATGATGCCAGGCGTTTGATACGGTGAAGAACCATTATAGGTCGCATATCTATTGAATAATTGGACGAGCTTAGGCTCTTTGAAATAACGCTTATTTTGATCGTCCAAGGTCGAAAACAACCCTAATCTTGGAATTTCTGAAACCACCTTCAATACTCTCGGTGAAATGAATGTCTTGGCTTTATGTAAGCTACTTTCTAAAAAGAAGGGGGCAGTGAGCTCGAATTTCTTGCGAGCATCATCAAAATACTTTCGGACATTTTTACCAGAATCTGTACCGAAAACTGACGTAATGGATTCAATGTTTTCATCTACCGAAGGATAGAGCGTTAAGCGCTTTCCGTCCAGCCAGAAATACCTACAAACCTCATCGTGTGTGTGGTATTGAAAGTAATCCTTTGGAATCCTCCCTGCTAATTCGAACAACTCCTCTACTAAATGAGGCATGGTGAACAATGAGGGTCCCATATCGAATCTAAATCCGTGCTTCTCGAAAGCTGTAACTTTACCTCCAGTGTATGGATTTTGCTCAAAAACAACCACTCGCTTTCCTTGCACGGCCAAGCGTATGGCTGCACTGAGTCCAGCTATTCCAGAACCTATGACCGCTACTGAGGAGGGATTCTTTTTCATATGGCGTAAAGGTATTTTCTTAGGGGTATCAAGTAAACAACCAACTCCGTTTATTGTTGTAAAAGCGATGGAAAAGAAACTCTACCGTGCCGCTTTAATGTTCTTCACCGCAATGTTGCTATTGAGCATCCTATGGCCCTATGAGCAAAAATTGCAGCACTGGGAGTTGGAGCCCAATTATTTGGTGAAGGAGAGCGACGAAATCTTCTTCAACAACACACGCATTCACCAATACAGGACGGAGGAGCGAGCAGAATTGGCCCAACAAGGATTCAAGGTGCATCGTTATTTAAAGTGCACCTACGATACGACCCAACCGTTATTGAACTTCACCATTATCAATTCTTGGCGAACGGACCAGGCCTATATCATTGCCGAGCCGAATGCACGACATTATTTCGCAGATACGGTGCATATCGCATTGGGCGATTCAATGGCTACCCTTAGCCTTGATCATATGGACTTCGCAGACCACTATAGACTAGCCGCTTGGGTGTTTCAAAATGCACTGGATTACCGCCGTGCCTTCATCGTTCAAGGAAGGGATTCCCTCCTCCTGAACGGCACACAGAGTAATGAAAAAGCCAATCAGGCCGTGCTCAAGGATTATTTTAGGCTTGTGGGCCGCTACCAGTAGATTTGGACTTTTCAGCCGCGCGAATGCTCAATAATTGGACTATTAGCGCGAATCCTACAGAACTGTAGACATAGGGTTTGGGGATTTCTACATGCGCACTTTCGGCGACCAGAACTGTCCCGATCATAATCAAGAAACTCAGTGCCAAGATCTGCAAGCTCACGTGATTCTCAATGAAATGCGCAATAGGCTTCGCAAAAGTCAACATAATCACCATGGAAATGACCACAGCCACAATCATGATGACTAGATCGTGGGTCATCCCTATGGCCGTAAGCACACTATCAAAGCTAAACACGATATCTAGTAACCCTATCTGGATAATCACACCTACTAGAGATTTTGGTTTACGTGCATGCTCACCATGTCCTCTTCCCTCTGTCTTCTTGAATATCTCAGAGGAGGATTTCGCCAATAAGAACAAGCCTCCTGCGAACAAAATAGCATCCCTCCCGGAAACTGCATGATCGCCAAGATGAAACAACGGCGCCGTCAAGCCAATAAGCCAGGTAATCCCAAGCAACATTATTATTCGGAACCCCAACGCCAGCGCCAGACCCAAACGACGCGCCAGAGGCTGCTGACTTTCTTCCAAATCATTGGAAACAAGGGAGATGAATATGATATTATCAATGCCTAGCACAATCTCCAAAAAGGTCAAGGTGGCCAATGATAATAGTCCTGGGGCGGTCAATAGCGCTTCCATAGGTTTGCGATTTTTTTGCTTTTTAAAGGTATATCTTTGGTCAACATCCTAAATCAACACACATGAAAATTGTTAAGACACTTTTGATCATTGTTGCCGTAATCGCAGGCGCTTTTATCATTTGGAACGCTACCCTACCCGCTAACTTCGAGGTAAAACGCTCCGTAAATATGAATGTTGCTCCAGAAGCCATCAGCCATACAGTATCGGATTTCAGCACGTGGCCACATTGGAGTGTTTGGTTCCAATTAGATTCTACCATGACCTACGAACTAGGCGACACTCACCAAGGAGTGGGCGGATCCTACAGTTGGACCAGTGAGGCCATGGGAGGAGGAAACATGTCCATTCTAGAATATACCGAGGGGCAATCCATGAAAACTGAAATCCACTTTGACGGACAAGGCGTGAGCAATGGCTCTTGGGATTTTGAAATCCAGAATAATGGCGCGACGAAAGTTACCTGGGGCCTGAGCGGTGAAATGGGCTTCTTTGGCAGATTCATTGGTGCACAAATGGACAAATGGGTCGGACCAGATTTCGAAGCAGGTCTTCAAAACTTAAAATCATACGTGGAATCCGCTGCGGTTGCGGCTGAGGCTGCGACAGAATCTGAGGCTAACATAGCCCCTTCGGATTCCTTATTGATCGACTAATTACTTATGGAGGCGGCTCTTACGGGTCGCCTCAAATTTTTCATAGAAGTACACAATCCCTAAGATGAGTAACATCCCATAGAAGATGTCCTCAAAGGGAATCGTACCCAATCGAATACCGAGATTTTCCGCATCGTTGTACCAAACGACTTGGCTTTCCAAGAAGGAACCTGTTAAGATTCCATTTTTCAAAAAGAAAGGAAGCAGAGCGATAATATAGCTCTCATAGAACCTAGGAAGCCAGGCACAACGAGCAATCCAAGCCACATAAATGAGCGCCACCCCGAGTAACAAGAAGGTCGCTGCAGTATATAGCTTGTCTAATGACATCAAACCTATGACAAGGGTAAAAGGGATGAGCAACTGACTAATTCGATTCGCTACTGCCACACTTACAATACCATTCGGGAAGAATAATTCCATGCATTTGTAGATGAATACACAAGCGAAAGGCACAGTAATAAAAAACAGATATTCACCCAAGGGCAATCCAAACAGCTCTACCCCACTTAGGTAATCTGGGGTAAATCCCCACACGCCAAGATCGGTGTACCAAATGTCCCAAATAAGAAAAAATCCGCTCCAAATGAGCATAGCTTTACCCAAGGACCCAAAACTTTTGTAATACGCGATTCGAGGTTCAAAACTTCGGATCAACGGTACGCTCACCGTGAATAAGTTGAGCAATAAATAAAGCCATTTGGTTTCTAACACGGTTTCTAAGAATTGGCGCGCATTTGGCGTACCTGTCGGATGTATTTTGGATGTACCCATAACATCCCAAAATTCTCTCCGTTTTCTTTACCTAGGTGGCGGTGGTGCATCTTGTGCGCCAATCGTACCGCTTCCCAATATACAAAACGGGATTTCTTTAAAACCGGCAGTCTTTGGTGAATAAAGAGTTCATGGACCAAGGCATATGCGAAGCCATATAAAGCGATACCAGCCCCAATAGCCACGCTGATTCCATTTCCGTTGAATAAACCAAGCATAATGCACAACCAGGAAGGAATGGCGAAAATTAAAAAGAACGTATCGTTCTTTTCTAAGGCACCAGGCGTCTTGGTGTGGTGATCGTCGTGAAGAAACCATAATATACCATGCATCAGGTATTTATGGGCTGCCCAGGCTACACCTTCCATGGCGAAAAAGGTCAACAATGCGATGCTAATCTCAATGGGTGTCATGAACCAATTTTTTTACAAACTCCAAGCTCTCCGACACGTGATCGTTGGCTCGAAATAAACTTTTGAAAATATACGCCACTTTATGGGAACCATCAGTGACATAGGTAATTCTATTCGCTACGGTATTAAAGAGCAATCCAGGTGCACCGAATGATTTTCGAACTACATGACCTGGATCACTTAGTACTGGATATGTTAACGCATACTTATCGGCGAAGCTTTTATGCATACTTACATCAGCATCATTTATACCAATAACCTGTGCACCAGCTGCTTGAAACTCACTTTCAAAATCTCTAAAAGAACAGGCTTCAGCGGTACAACCAGGCGTATGGTCTTTTGGATAAAAGAAAATGACAAGAGGTTTCCCTTCAAAATCTTCTCTTTTAACCCATTGACCGTGTTGGTCTTGTAATTCGAAGTCCGGAATACGGTCGCCGATATCGAGGGCTTTATGTAGGGGCATAATGCGGTTTTTATAGTTCAATAAACCCTTAGCCCACCCTGATTGTTCAACTTAAGGATTCATTTTTCGCCACTCCAAATCTTGGAAAACACGGAGCTCAGTATACATATTCTTTCCTTGTTCGTTTGGTATAAATCCTAGTGATACCCCGCGATACGCTCCTGTGCCCTCGGTAAGATTACGTACATAGAACTGGGCAACATCATATCCCTTTATAGCATATTCGTCAGGTTGCGCACCAAACCTTTCACGGAAGGATTGGACCATGGACATGGCAGAATCGCTGCGGTAGTCTATGTACGAGGAATAGGCACATACTACCCCTTTTTCTCTTGCAAAGTTATCCTGCGTAATGCCGTTGTCGACGATTTGGTTTTCGATGGTATACCATGTATAGGACGCGTTTCCTGCTCGGAGGTTACGTAACACATCCAAAACAAAGGCGGGATCACTATCATAGACGATTAGGTCATAATGGATGGTAGTATCCAAAAATACCAATCGTTCGTTTTCTTTCCATCCCTCTGTTGCCTTCATGACCTTTGGGTCATTGAATACTGAAAACATTCCGCTCATGGCAGCCTCTGTTTTCGCAGAGCTTTGGGCGACGATGAGGGTCCTTCTTGGATTGGCCATCAAAACGGCCACTTCTTGACGCTGCGCCACTAAATCAATAATAGCCTGCCACTGATATTCTTCAGCTACGACCGCATTTTGTAATGGCGACGCATTGATCGACGCATTTTTACTCAGTGGGCTTATAACTTTGTTGGCTAGGGAGTGCTTACTGATTTCCATCACTCGTTTGGAATACAAGGGACCTACAACAAGGTCAAAAGAATCCAACGGATTACGCTCAATAGCCAAGCGCAACGAATCTGCGTGGTTGTAGGTATCCGCGAAGGTTATACCAACGGTACGTGTTGAATCATTGACCTCATCAATGGCTAATTCCATCCCCTGACGGAAACTCAGCGCTAAGGGGCTGCGTTTGGCCAACGGCGTTTCGTTGATGTAATCTCTGTGGAAAAATGGCAACAAGCCTAAAATTTGTACTTCATCAAGAAGTTCGACGGAAACTGCACTATCGGAACCAGCTGTAATTGCTACCGAATCTTTAGGGCTCTCCTCGAAAGTACCTGGCTGTACAGGCTTTACCAGAATCATCCCCTTCTTCCAATCTGTACGAGCATCTGGGTTCAATCTGTAGAAGGCACGCATCGTAGTGAATCCCCAGGCTTTCGCAAGATCTGCCGGCGTATCGCCCTTTTTAACCTTATACATTTCATAGCCCGCATCCACAGACGCTGGACTCGTGGTTTCACTAGGTTGAACCTCAGCCGTGGGAGCCGGATGATCAATACTTGGAATAAGCAGGGTATCTCCTACAGACAATGCTGTCCCTGAGATTTGAGGGTTCGCCTCTTGCAAGGCTTCTACAGTAATACCGTAAGTTTTTGAAATAGAATACAGCGTATTTCCCTTGACCACAATGTGCTCAGTAATACTTTGTCCGTGAGCTGTCGCTGCCAACAGCAACATGAACATCCATATGCTCTTTCTTATTCCCATTCAATGGTGGCCGGTGGTTTGGAGCTGATGTCGTACACAACGCGGTTCACTCCCTTCACCTTATTAATAATTTGGTTGCTGACCTTCGCTAGGAATTCATAAGGAAGATGTACCCAATCAGCCGTCATACCGTCAGTGCTTTCTACCGCACGAAGCGCTACAACTTTTTCGTAGGTTCTTTCATCTCCCATCACTCCCACGGAGTTCACAGGTAAGAGTATGCAACCAGCTTGCCAAACTTTATCGTAAAGACCTTCTGTTTTCAATCCATTGATGAAAATGTGATCTACCTCTTGAAGGATACGCACTTTTTCAGCCGTGATATCTCCGAGAATACGAATGGCTAAACCTGGCCCAGGGAACGGATGACGTCCTAGCAATTCTGCACTCATGTCCATAGAAGCCCCCACTCTGCGAACCTCGTCTTTGAACAACGTCTTCAACGGCTCTACTACTTTCAACTTCATGAAATCTGGAAGACCCCCTACGTTGTGGTGTGACTTAATGGTCGCAGATGGACCTTTCACGCTAATACTTTCAATGATATCTGGGTAGATGGTACCCTGAGCTAACCAAACCACATCCTCAATCATATGTGCTTCATCGTCAAATACTTCAATGAACACACGTCCAATGGCTTTGCGCTTGGCCTCTGGCTCTTCAATACCTGCTAATGCATCTAAGAAACGATCCGAAGCATCTACGCCTTTTACGTTAAGGCCCATCCCTTCGTACTGTTTCAACACCTGAGTGAACTCGTCTTTGCGGAGGAGACCGTTGTTGACGAAGATGCAATACAAATTTGCCCCAATTGCTTTGTGTAAAAGCATGGCAGCGACAGAGCTATCCACACCCCCTGAAAGTCCAAGCACGACTTTATCATTGCCAAGCTGGGCCTTGAGTTGCGCTACCGTTTCATCGACAAAGTGTGCTGGAGTCCAATCCCCGCTTACCCCGACTACGTCGTACAAGAAGTTCTTCAACAACTGAGTACCGTCTGTACTGTGGTACACTTCAGGGTGGAACTGAATACCGTAGGTAGCTTCGTCCTTTACTTTATATCCTGCCACACGAACGTCGTGCGTAGAGGCAATGACTTCAAAATCTATGGGCAATTCCATGATGGTATCCCCGTGGCTCATCCAAACCTGAGATCCGGCGCCCACTCCTTGGAATAAATCCGAAGTGGCATCCACCTCACTTAGGTTGGCTCTTCCGTACTCGCGGATTTCGCTAGGAGCAACTTGCCCCCCGCCTACAAGTGCCATGTATTGAGCACCGTAACAAACACCGAGCAATGGCAGCTTCCCCTTAATATCACTCAAATCAAACTGAGGAGCATCTTCTTGCAATGTGCTGTAAGGAGAACCGCTGAGAATCACACCTTTAATGTCCTCTGTGAGGGCGGGTGGATTATTGAAGGGGTGGATTTCACAATAGACGTTGAGTTCTCTCACGCGACGCGCAATCAACTGCGTGTACTGAGAGCCAAAATCGAGGATCAGTATTTTTTCGTCATGGATATTGACTGAAGGGGCGTTCATAACATGCCTTGTTCCAAATTCGTAGTTTATCAGCACTGGGTTAACTGCTCCAAAAGAATTACTGGAAGCGATTGCAGGCATTCCTAAAAC
>JAURAE010000026.1 GCA_030829675.1 Schleiferiaceae bacterium | reverse complement strand
ATGGCAAGGTCATTATAACCGGAAACCTAGGAGATGTGATGAAGGAAAGTGCGACCATCGCTATGGCGTACATCAAGAGCAACGCGGAGGAACTGGGCATAGATCCGAAAATCTTTAGTGCTTACGACATTAATATTCACGTGCCACAAGGGGCCATTCCAAAGGACGGACCTAGTGCGGGGATTACCTTGCTCACGGCATTGGTCAGCTTGTTTACCCAAAAGAAACTGGCACCAAAACTGGCGATGACTGGCGAAATCACTCTTCGTGGAAAAGTCTTGCCAGTGGGGGGCATCAAAGAAAAGATCCTGGCGGCGAAGCGCGCCAAAATCAATACCATCATCCTCTGCGAGAAGAACCGCAAGGATATAGAAGAAATTGAAGCACATTATCTGAAAGGCATGACCTTCCACTATGTGAGCGAGATGAAGGAAGTGTTGGATTTGGCTATCTTAGACCAAAAGGTGAAATCACCAAAGAAACTAGAGGTTCCGGCCGTACCCAAGCGTTGATTAGAAACGTACTCATAGCATTGTTTTGGACGACCGCTTTGTTTGGACAGAGCGGCGGCAACAGCGTTTTTTCCTTTCTGGACCGCTCGATTTTTGCCGGTGCCTCGGCGCTGGGCAATGCGGCTTATGTGCACGAAGGTCGCGTAGGAGCCTTTGCCGTTCAAAACCCACTGCTGCTCACGGATTCTTCCCTCTACCAGCTCGAGATGAGCTCAGGAAGCCTAGGCGAAGGCATTCAACTGCTTCAAGGCAGTTATTCGTTTGAGCTCAAGGGCCGGCCGATGATTGCCAGTGCACAAACCATTCAGTACGGAGTGTTCAACGGTACGGATCAGTGGGGAAGTTCAACGGGCCAATTCTATGCGGGAGACCTCGCCTTCACCTTAGGTACTGAGCTGTTCTCTTGGAACGGCATTCGTTTGGGGGCAACGGCGAAATTGGTCAATGGAACCTACGAAAGTTACCAAAGCTGGGCACTTGCCTCGGATATCGCCTTGATGTATAGAGGCTCTACCGGACCAAATTATGCTTTCATCATCAAGAATGCGGGCACTCAACTTACCACCTTTGGCGGCACCTACGAACCCATGCCCTTGAACATCTTGTTTGCTGTTGGAGATAAATTGGCGCACGCCCCCTTCCGCTGGACCTTCGTTATCGACCAGCTCCAACGCCCAAACTTGGGCTACGACGATCCAAACCTAGTGAGCGTAGACCCCGTAACAGGTGCCACCACACAGCTGGACATGAGCACACTCAACCTGGCGCTCCGCCACGTTAGCGGCTCTCTGGAGTTCTTACCCACAGACCGACTACACTTGATGCTGGGCTATAATTTCCGTCGTCAATACGAAATGAGCCTGCCCGATCGCCGCACAAGTGGAGGCTTCAGCCTGGGTGCGGGTCTGTATTTTAACAAGTTTCACCTCCACTTCGCGAACGAACTTCGCAGCGTGGCCGGGCGCATGAATACCCTATCTTTGAGCCTGAAATTCTAAGACCTGAGCATGCCAAAATCACTGACTATAGCCATCGACGGACACAGCTCTACAGGTAAGAGTACCCTGGCAAAGGAATTGGCCAAAGCTTTAGGCTATATCTATGTGGATTCCGGCGCGATGTATCGTGCAGTAGCCCTTTTTGCACTGAGAAACCAATGGGTCAGTGCAGCCGCCGGTTGCCAAGAGGATAAGATCAATCAATCCCTGCCTGATGTGCAGATTTCCTTTGAACTTGATGCGCAGGGAGCGAATGCCACCCATTTGAACGGCGAACGCGTGGAAGAAGAAATTCGTACCATGGAGGTGAGCAATGTGGTCAGCCATGTCGCGAAACTTGTACCGGTACGCAGGCATTTAGTAGCCCTTCAACAAGCAATGGGCCGTGATGGCGGGGTAGTCATGGACGGCCGCGATATTGGTACCGTGGTTTTCCCAAATGCTGAATTGAAAATCTTTATGACGGCCTCAGATCAGGTACGTGCCGAACGCCGCCAACAGGAACTCGCCGCCAAAGGCCAACACTGGACTGTTGCTGAGGTATTGGAAAACCTTCAGTCTAGGGATAAGGCGGATATGGAGCGCGCAGATTCTCCGCTTATTGCAGCCTTAGATGCTCGAACCTTAGACAATAGCGAGATTACCAAAGCGGAACAATTCGATTTGGTATTGGCGTGGGTAAAAGAGTTGGAAGCTTAGGCGTTACGCGTCGCAAGCACGGTAATACCGCCCTTGACAACATCACCTTCTTTGACCTTGATGTCGCTGTCCAGCGGCAAGAAAAGATCCACACGAGATCCGAATTTGATGAATCCAAATTCCGAACCTTGCGCAGCCATATCCCCTGGTTTAGCATACATTACAATGCGTCGCGCTACCGCGCCAGCAATCTGACGGAAGACCACCTTGCCCCAGTTTTCATTTTCCACGGCTACAGTGGTGCGTTCGTTCAACGTGGAGCTCTTCGGGTGCCATGCCACTAGGAATTTGCCCGAGTGGTGAATGGCATCGGTCACTTTACCGCCTAATGGGTAGCGGTTTACGTGCACATTGAACGGCGACATGAAAATGGACATTTGAATACACTTGTCCTTTAAAATCTCATCTTCAAATACTTCTTGAATGGTCACCACTTTTCCGTCCGCAGGGCAAAGCATGCCTTTCGGATTGATGGTGATGGTACGGGTAGGATTGCGGAAGAATTGGAGCACAATGGCGTATAGTACAACGCTCAAGGCGAGTACTGAAAATTCTAACCAGGCCAATTCCGTTGCCCATTGCACAAGGCCGTTTAGAATGACCAATGCAAGGAAAACAACGGCTAGGGTGCCTTTACCTTCTCTATGTAGTTTCATATCATGTATTGATAAATGAGTATTGCGATGGGTGCCGCAGTTATGAAGCTATCTAACCTATCTAACGCCCCGCCGTGACCCGGCAAAAATACACCGGAATCTTTCACATCGGCTTCACGTTTTAGCGAGGAAGCAACTAAATCTCCAAAGGGGGCGGTAATAGAAACTACAGCCGCCAATGCGAGGGCCACATCTACATCCAGCAGGTCCCAATAATGATTCACGGCGAAGCCCGTAATGATAGTTCCCACCACGCCGCCAGCGAATCCTTCAATGGTTTTCTTTGGGCTGAGTTTCGGGGCGAAGGGACGTTTTCCGAACGAGCGACCGGCCAAATAGGCGAAGGTGTCCGACGCCCAAATCATGGTGAAGATGAATAAGATTAATTCCGAGAAGTCCCTGGTGGTCTGAATGATCAGGGCCATGGGAAGGAACACATAGGCCAGCGCAAACAAACCGCGGCGCATTTCATGCGCCGGACGCTCCGCGCGCAACAAGGCCAACACCATCATGATGCCGATGGCTAGGGTGGCGCTGATGATTTCTTCCGGCCCACCCCAATTCCCAATGGCTCCCCCACCCAAAAAAAGCGATGTGAAGGTGAGCAATGGCAACCTGCTTTGCACATCAAGGATGCGTGCGACTTCGTTCAGCAATAACAGCGTGAAGAAGGCCAGCATGTATGTGCCGTAAGGGGTGAAACCTAAAATACCGATGAGACCACCGGCATAAATGAATCCAAAGAGTGCGCGTTTTCCCATCAAGCTTCGTCTTCAATGAGAATTAAGAATACTGTTCGGCCCTTGTTTGGATCCGCTGAGGCCAATTCCACTGCCTGGTCGTGCGGTGCACGAATGACCGAGATATTGCTCGGGCGCTGTTCGCGGTATTTTTGATTAATGGCGGTCATGCCATCTCTTAAGTTCGCTACGATTTGGGAGGTATAGGCGATGAGCACATGGTGCTGTGGTAGGTCGCCCAATTTTCTTCCTCCCGTATGATGCGAATGAATCATAATTCCGCCGTTAAAGGCAATAAGTGCTTCACAACCGGTCATGACCACAGGATATTGACCGTCGTTTTCAAAGGTGGCTGCGAGTTTTGTGCTGTTGGTCCAATCCGCCAAAGCAGGGGTAGCGATGAACAAACCGTTCCATCCTTGCTCATTGGCATACAATTGAAGCTCTTCTACGGCTTCCTCTTTTGAGGTGCAATACATGAAATTGCCGCCGCCCTCAGTGAACTGGAACACGAATTCCTCGTCTAAGGGAAGCTCTTCTTTGGGGGCGAATTTTCCACGCTCTTCTTCTTGTGCAGATGAAGAACCCAAGAGGCTGCTTTTGAGCTTTGAGAAAAATCCTTTTTGACGGGCCATAGCGTAGATATATATCAAAAATAAGGTGTGGATTTCAAATAACCACTGCGCCGCGCTCGAGCTATCAACAAAAAAAGCCGCGCCCAACGGGCGCGGCTTATCTTTCTTGTTTACAGGCGTTTATTATGTTGTAGGAGTATTTTCTTCTCCTTGTGCAGGTGCAGAATCCTCTTCTACAGGTGCCTCCACCTCAACAACCTCGACTTCTACAGCCTCTTCGACGACTTCTTCTTCCTTGTCCCAAGGACGTGGGCCAAAGATTTCCTTGACGTTTTCTTTGAAGATGACTTCTTTGTCGAGAAGGAGTTGGGCCAATTGGTCCAATTTTTCTCTATTCGAACGCAACAACTCAATAGCACGTTGGTACTGTCCTTCGATGATCTTGCTGATCTCTTTGTCAATTTTCTCCGCAGTGTTTTCTGAGTAGGGCTTTTGCATGTATTCGCTTTGGCCTTGGCTGTCGTAATACGTAATGTTTCCAAGCTCCTCGTTCAAACCGTAGATGGTTACCATGGCACGGGCTTGCTTGGTCACTTTTTCCAAATCACTCAGAGCACCGGTTGAGATCTTATCAAACACCACATGCTCTGCAGCGCGACCTCCCATGGTGGCGGCCATCTCGTCGAGCATTTGCTCGGTGGTAGTGATTTGGCGCTCGTCCGGAAGGTACCAAGCGGCTCCTAAAGAGCGACCTCGAGGTACGATCGTGACTTTCACTAGAGGGGCAGCATATTCGAGTAACCAGCTCACCGCTGCATGACCCGCCTCGTGGTAGGCAATGACCTTTTTCTCTTGTGGTGTAATGATCTTAGTTTTCTTTTCCAATCCACCCACGATGCGATCCACAGCATCCAAGAAATCTTGTTTGCCCACTTGTTTGTTGCCTTTACGAGCAGCAATCAAAGCGGCTTCATTACATACATTGGCAATATCTGCTCCGCTGAATCCAGGAGTTTGCTTGCTCAACAACTTCACATCGACAGTATCGTCCGTTTTGATACCCTTTAGATGTACGTTAAAGATGTCCTCACGCTCGTTGAGCTCGGGAAGGTCTACGTAAATGATACGATCGAAACGACCCGCACGCATTAAGGCGCGGTCCAAAATATCTGCTCTGTTGGTGGCCGCCATGACGATCACATGCTCGTTTGTACCGAAGCCATCCATCTCTGTCAAGAGTTGATTCAAGGTATTTTCACGCTCATCATTTCCTCCAGAAAAGTTGTTCTTTCCACGGGCACGGCCGATGGCATCGATCTCATCGATGAAAATGATACATGGAGATTTTTCCTTTGCCTGCTTGAATAGGTCACGTACACGCGAGGCACCAACACCCACAAACATCTCCACGAAGTCTGAGCCGCTAAGTGAAAAGAACGGCACCTTCGCCTCGCCAGCTACGGCTTTGGCGAGGAGGGTTTTACCGGTTCCCGGAGGCCCTGAAAGCATTACCCCTTTTGGGATGCGACCGCCTAGTTCAGTGTATTTTTTAGGGTTTTTCAAGAAGTCAACAATCTCGAGCACCTCTTCCTTTGCGCCGGTCATTCCTGCTACTTCGTTGAAGGTCGTTTTTACTTCTGTATCCTTGTCGAATACCTTAGCGCGTGATTTCCCAATATTGAAGATTTGACTTCCGCCGCCACCGCCTGGGGCGCCGCCCGACATTCTACGCATTAAGAACATCCATACAGCAATCATGAGGACTAGTGGAAGGACCCATGAGATAATATCTCCCAAGAAATTGTCTTGGGTTTCGTAGTTGACGGCGATTTGCTTTTCGCCAGGATGCATGCTGTAGTAATCCTTGATTCTATCTTCGAACGCTTGTGAAGGCATCTCGAAGATGTAGTGTGGTCCCGGATTAATTTCTTCGCTCAAGTTGGAGCTGCGTACTTCTTCGTATCGCTCAGAATCCTTGAGGGCATCTTCCTTGATGAAGACTTGGACTTTTTTCTCGTTGATGATCTTCACGCGATCGACATCGCCCAATTCCAATGCGGATTCAAATTCCTGATAATTTGAAGTTTTAGCGCTGAAGCTTACTGCACTAAAGATTTGCATCCCGATGAATAGGGCAAAAATTGCAATGTAGACCCAGTAGAAGCCGAAGAGGGGACTCTTTGGTTTCTTTGGGTCGCCGCCTTTTTTATCGTTAGCGTTTTTGGCAAACTGTTTTTTCAGTTTGTCAATTTGTTTTTGGTTGGGATTCTCGGCCATTATGCTGTTATAAGTTTTCTAATGTGTGCACTTCTGCATCTCCCCAAAGGCTTTCTAAATCGTAGAATTCGCGAATGCCTTTTTGGAAAATGTGAACTACCACATTGACGTAATCCATCAAAATCCATTCGGCATTTTCACGGCCTTCTACATGCCATGGTCTATCTCCAACATTTTCACGGACCATTTTGTGCACGCTTTCTTGCAAAGCATTTACTTGAGTGTTGGAATTACCCTCCGCGATGACGAAGAAATCCGTCACTGCATTTTCAATATCGCGTAGGTCCATGATAGTGATGTTCTGACCTTTGATCTCTTGAAGGCCGTCTACCACAAATTTTTTAAGGAGCTCCGAAGAGGCTTCGGGTTTCTGATGCATGAATGTTCTATTTGTGCTTAAATTACCAAAACATATGCCATCTTCGGCACAAGCAACAAAACAGGCCCTAATGTCGCTAAAAGAGACTATTTATTGGCTCGAGCGTGTCGACAGCACACAGCTGGAGTTAAAGCGTAAATTACAAGAAAACCCCGATATGGCGCACCTTAGCGCCGTAGTCGCGGCTTCTCAAGACAAAGGTAGGGGACGTGGTGTGTCAAAGTGGCACGATACCCCGGGAAATTCGGTGCTTTTGTCCGTTTTATTGCGGTGGCCCATACCCGTTAAAGAGAGTTTCGATATCAATAGATGGGTTTGTGGCCGATTATCTTCTGTTCTCCCCGCAAAAGTCGCGTTCAAATGGCCCAATGATTTAATGGTGGGCGATCGAAAATTAGGGGGTATGTTGATCGAGAATCATTGGGGTGCTTCGGGGATTAAAAGTTCGGTGTTGGGATTGGGGATTAATGTGTGTGCTTCGCACATGGATTTGGCACGTAGCATTTCCATGGAAACCCTTGGCGCGGAAGCAGATGTGATGCATTGGGTTCAGGAGATTATGGCGGCTTTGCGGCCGCAGGCCTTTGAGTTTGCCGATATCCCTGCGTTGAGAAAGCGCTACGACCAATTATTATGGGGTCGCGATCAGTGGCATCGCTACGAGGTGGAAGGAACTTCCTTCGACGCTCGCGTGGCGCATGTGCAGCCTTCAGGCCACTTGGGCCTAGAATTAAAAAACGGTACCGTGGTGCATTATGACCTCGATACCGTTACTTGGGTACATCCTTATTCGGAGTAATTATTGGCCCCAGCTTGAGGGGTCTACACGCCATTCTTTAAGCAAGTCCAGCTGGTCCGGTAGAATAGAACCTTGTGCTTCGGCTTGCTCCAATAAGTGATGGTAATCGCTAAGGGTGTTCAAGCGAACGTTTGCTTCTTCGAAATTATCATTAGCGACCTGAAAATCATAGGTGAAGATGGCCAACATGCCCAACACGCGGGCACCGGCTTCTTTCAGTGCGGTTACGGCTTTAAGGGAAGAACCGCCGGTAGATACAAGGTCTTCAATGACCACCACGTTGCTGCCCGGCTCAAAAAATCCTTCCACTTGATTTTGACGGCCGTGGCCTTTCGCCTTGTCGCGAACGTAGATGAAGGGAACGCCCATATATTCGGCAACGAGAACACCAATGGCGATGGCTCCAGTGGCTACACCTGCGATGTAATCTGGTTTCCCATAGATCTCTTCAATTTGCTTGGCGAACTCAATTTTTAGAAAGTTGCGAATGGTAGGGAAACTCAAGGTGAGTCGGTTATCACAATAAATTGGACTTTTCCATCCACTAGCCCATGTAAATGGGTTTTCCGGTTGTAATTTGATTGCTTTAATTTGCAATAGGCTCTCAGCTGTTTTGAGCGCCACTTGTTTGTTTTGTATCATGCTGCAAAATTACGTGAAAGTTTTCATTAGGAGCGCCATTTTGGTTCCTGTTCCAGGCCATGAAGCTCCTAATTTTATCAACACGTTAGGTACATTGAAAAGTGTAAAACGCTGGTTGAAAGAGTGCTACAGTGGGTCGGAGACCCGGACTTTTGAGATAGGTCAGGATCATGTATTCTGGGCCTACTTTATGACCCTGCATCAACGCGTTATTGCTGCGGGAGGATGGGTACGCAACGAGGCAGGTGAGTTGCTTGTCATTGAACGCAATGGAAAATTGGACATGCCAAAAGGTAAATTAGAGTCCAAGGAAACTGTCGAAGTTTGTGCCGTTCGTGAGGTGCAAGAGGAATGTCGAGTGAAGCGATGCAAGATTACCGGTCCAGCCGTTCGTACCTATCATTGCTATCCGGACAGAGGCGAATACATGCTCAAGACGACCTATTGGTATCCCATGGTCACGGATTATTCTAAAAAGCTCAAGCCCCAGATTGATGAGGGCATCACGGCCGTGTATTGGGCAACGCCGGAGCTGTTAAAAGAGCGCATGGCGGAGTTGCCGACGTACAATAGTCTAACAGAAACCTTCGAAAAATTTATCGAGGAAGCTTAAGGTTGCACCGTTGCGGGAACAAATTTCTGGAAATCGCCGCCGTGGTTGTAAACTTCTCTCACAATGCTTGAGCTGATGTAGGCGTAGCGTGCACTGGTGAGAAGAAAGACAGTTTCTAGGTTTGGTACCATCTCGCGGTTGGCTTGGGCGATGGCTTTTTCAAATTCGAAATCTGCAGGGTTGCGAAGGCCGCGCAATAAGAATTGGACCCCTTGCTCCCTTGCAAAATCAACGGTCAAGCCTTCGTAGGTAATGACGCTAATCTTGGATTCATGCGCGAAGGTCTGCTCGATCCATTGGACGCGTTGCTCAAGCGAAAAGAGGTAGTTTTTCGCACTGTTCGTTCCTACGGCGATTTTAATCTCGTCGAAAAGGGGGACGGCACGTTCAATAATATCTACATGCCCCAGGGTGATGGGGTCGAAAGATCCGGGGAAGAGTGCAATTCTAGACATGGTACGAAGTTAGCCAATCTTTTTTGCTTGGGTTCTGGCGATGGATTCTTCGGCCAATTGGGCCAAGACCTCGCTTAATTTCCAGCCTCTATGCGCAATCTGTTGTGGAATGATGCTTGCTGGGCTGAGGCCCGGTATGCTGTTGATTTCAATCATCACAGGTTGCTGCGATGCAGTGATGATGAAGTCGATGCGAACAATGCCCTCGAGTTTGAGGTGGTCGTACACTGCCGTTGAAATTTCACTGATTTTTTCCACGACTTCATCGGAGATTCGGGCAGGAGTTATTTCCCTGCTCTTGCCTTCGTATTTGGCTTTGTAATCAAAGAATTTGGCTTCGGTGGGGACAATTTCGGTGATGGCGATGGCCTCTGGTTGCTGATCATTATAGCGCAGCACGCCACATCCCACCTCTGTGCCTATAACACCTTCTTCCACCAGCACCTCGTCGTCCTCTGAGAAGGCGTATTTAAAGGCGGCTTCGAGTTCTTCGGTAACCTCGACACGCGTAACGCCAAAGCTAGATCCGGCGCGGTTCGGCTTTACGAATACTGGGAAGTTCCAAGTGCTGAAAAGGTCGAGGTCGGGCAGTTGAGTGAAGAGTTGTCCCTTGGGGACGTCGTAGCCAGCGGCGCGCAAGATTTGGTTGCAGCGCGCTTTGTTGAAGGTCAGGGCACTTTGGAAGGTAGGGCAGGTGCTGTGAGGGATACCGAATACTTCAAGCATTCCTGAGATGTGCCCGTCTTCACCGGGGGTGCCGTGAATAATGTTGAAAACGAAGTCGGCGCCGAGGTCGGTGAGCTTGATTAATTGGTCCTCCAACCAAAAACCATCTTTCTTCAGAATAACGAAGAGCACTTTGTAACCCGCCTCGATAAAAGCGGCCTCCGCAGTACGTCCTGAGGCGAGGCTGATTTGGTGTTCTGTGGAATACCCACCGGCAAGAACAACGACTGTTTTCATAGGGATTTGTATTAGTGTAAATGTAATGCTTTGGAGACTTCTTCGGTAGGGTCCAAAAAAGTATCTTTACCTCATGAAGCAGTGGATCAGATTCCTTTTTACAAAGCTCTTTTTGAAGACGGTGCTCTTCGGCGGCTTGTTTGTGATTATTGTGGGTGGAAGCGTGTTGTTCTGGATGAATAGCACCACGCAACACGGCAAAACGGTGCAGGTGCCGGACGTTCGTTTGATGGCCTTGGATGAGGCGGCCCAAATCATTGATTCACTCGGACTGACTTTTGAAGTCATCGATAGCACTCATTATGTGCCGGGTGTCGCGGAAGGTGCCGTGGTGGAGCTGTTTCCGGAGGCGTTCGCGCAAGTAAAATTGGGCCGTAAACTCATGCTCAGCACGAACCCGTCAAAGCTTCCAAAGTATCCGCTGCCTAATTATAAGGACCAATTAGTGGGGTACGTCACCGCCAAGTTCAAACAAAAAGGCATGATCGTAGATTCCCTTGTCCTCGTGCCAGACCTGAGCCACGATTTGGTGTTGAAGGTGGTGGATGCTAAGGGTAGAATTGCCGAAGAACAAGCCTTATATCCGACGGGATCACATTTCACTTTACACGTTAGCGGTGGCCAAGGCAATGCGGAAATGTATTTGCCGGATCTAGTGGGATTGCGATTAGACCAAGCCAAGCAAGCCTTGATGACCTACAGTTTGAATGTAGGCGCCGTGACCTATACCGACGACGTACAAGATTCTGCAGAGGTATTCGTTAACCGACAGTACCCAGTGTTTGAAGCCGATATGATGGTGCCCGCGGGGAGTTCGGTCGACCTATGGTTGACCTCAGAGGCGCCCGCACCCGTCCAAGAACCTTCAGATACCACGAACCTGTAATTCATGAAGTACCTCAAACTATTGCTGTCCCTTTGGGTGATGAGCCCTGCCTTTGCCCAAGTGCAAGAAATTACCCTTCCATGGGCCAGTGGCGCTTCCATGGCCGCTGATGGCATTGAGACTACCGACACCATATTGCCTCCCTTTGTCGATGATTTCTCACGCGGAAGTGGCGCGCCAAATCCGGCCTTGTGGAGTGATGCGAATGTTTGGATCAATGATGCCTTGCCCTTGTATCAGAACTCGGTGGGCGTGGCCACCTTCGACGGTTGCAATGAATTTGGCAAACCCTATGTGCCCGGAAGCACCAATAGCGATACATTAGCCGACGTACTCACGTCAAACTACTTGAATTTGCAAGGCATGAGTAACGTGTGGTTGTCGTTCCAGTACCAACGCGCCGGTTTAGGCGAGGCGCCTAGTTCTACGGATAGTTTGGTGGTCCAATTTTATTCTCCCATAGACGGCCAATGGTCCTACGCTTGGGGAGCCAAGGGAACGGGAAGTGCAGATGCGTTCCGCACGGCGATGATTCCCGTTCAAGGGGCCAATTATCTCCAAAAAGGTTTCCGCTTTCGCATCGCAGCCTATGGTGCACGCGGTGGTGCC
Source organism: Schleiferiaceae bacterium (assembly GCA_030829675.1). Taxonomy (GTDB): domain Bacteria; phylum Bacteroidota; class Bacteroidia; order Flavobacteriales; family Schleiferiaceae; genus UBA10364. The sequence goes on along the minus strand of JAURAE010000026.1, from coordinate 2,233 downwards.
TTTGATATTTGGAATGTAGATTACGTACAGCTTGACAAAGACCGCAATGCGGCAGATTCCATCGTTACTGAGCCTGCTTTTGCCCGTGCGCATCCATTGATTATAGGGAACAAAAGCTACACCTCTTGGCCTTGGTGGTTGGACATGAGCAACTCGCTCGCCAACCGACCTTCCTCTCTGACCTTTACCTACAGACGTATGGGTACCGTTCCTTCGGGTGGTTGGAGTTTGAACCTAGGGCAATACCGCTGGTTTGAGAACGGCACCTTGGTTCAGCAATTGACTGCGGTTCCTGTAATCACCAATACCCAACACGACCAGGACCAAACCTTCGATGTTGCGGTGCCAGGCGCGGCTTTGGGAACACTAACCGGACCTACTGTGGTGGAGACCAAAGTATGGTTTGACGGTTCTGCTGCCGGGCTTCGTTCGAACGATACTGTGCGCGGCAGATTGGAACTGGACAATTACCTCGCCCTAGACGACGGCACGGCCGAGCGGGCCTATGGTATTGAAAATGTGATCGGCTCACGCGTGGCCCAGAAGTTCATCACAGGTGGATTGGGTAATTCAGATTCATTGAAGGGCGTGGCGTTCAACTTCATCACCTTTGAGGACGACAATAACACCTTTAAGATTGCCGTGTGGGCGCCTGCGGACAGCGGCGACGCTCCGGGCCAACTCCTATATATTTCCGACTCCACCTACGAAGGCACGCGAGGCTGGAATATCGGTGATGTTATTCCTTATTCTTTAGATTCTGCCGTGGACATCAGCGCCTACAATGCCGTGTGGATCGGTTATGTAGACATGAGCACGCAGAGCACCGTATATGTGGGCTTAGACCGCCACCGCGCTTTGCCGAATAACATGCCGAGGTATTACGGTGATGGATTTAATTGGTACCCCTCACTCGAAACAGGAACACTGATCATGCGGCCCTATTTCCGTTACGATCCGGCGAACATGAAACTGCCTATTTGTACGGACGGACGTGAGTTTCGATTCTACCCTAACCCGGCGACAACGCAGCTCAATATTGAATCTTACGGAGAAGGCGATATGATCGTTCGCATCGTGGGAATGGACGGCAGAGTATTGATAGAACAACGAAGCACCCCACGCACAACTGTGGACATTTCCGCCTTGGCGGCTGGGGCGTACGTTATGGAGATTATTCAAGGCGACCAATTCTGGCGCACAAAATGGATGAAGCACTGATGGTAGACCCTACAGATCAACACGACGAAGAGGAAAGAGACGACTTGTACGTCCACCACAGCTTCACCGCAGAGAAGGGGCAAAACCCTTTGCGTGTCGACAAGTTTCTCTTCAACTTTTTGGAGGATACCTCGCGCAGTCGCATTCAAAAAGCGGCCGATGCAGGGGCTATCCATGTCAACGGTCAGCCGGTAAAATCCAACTACAAAGTCAAGCCCGGGGATGAAGTGGCTATCGTCATGGCAGAGCCGCCGCGCGAATACGAACTCATTCCGGAAGAAATCCCGCTCGATATCTTGCACCGCGACGAGCACGTTATTGTCATCAATAAGCAACCCGGACTGGTATGTCATCCCGGACATGGAAACTTTTCGGGCACCTTAGTACACGGCCTGGCCTACCTCGCGGAAAATTTGCCCATAGGCAAGAGCGGCGAGGAGCGCCCCGGTCTGGTACACCGCCTCGACAAGAATACCTCAGGGGTAATGGTGGTGGCTGCTTCGGAGCATGCGATGAGTCATCTGGCCAAGCAGTTCTTCGACCGTACCACGCGCCGCGAATATGTGGCCATTGTGTGGGGGAATGTCAAAGAAGATGAGGGGACCATCACCGGTCACATCGGCCGTAGCTTGCGCGATAGATTGCAAATGGCCGTCTTCGAAGATGGCTCGGAAGGAAAGCATGCCGTGACCCATTACAAGGTCTTGCAGCGCTTCGGTTATGTTACCGTGGTGAGTTGCCGATTAGAGACTGGCCGTACGCACCAAATCCGCGTTCACATGAAGTACCTCGGTCACCCGCTCTTCAATGACGAGCGCTACGGCGGCGATAAGATTTTAAAGGGTACTACCTTTACAAAGTACAAGCAGTTCATTTCGAATTGCTTCAAGGCATGTCCCCGACATGCGCTGCACGCGATGAGTTTAGGATTTACTCACCCGGCCACTGGTGAACTCCAATTCTTCGAAAGCGTTATACCTGAAGATATGCGTGAGGTCATCGAACGTTTTGA